>DYQJ01000218.1 GCA_020719345.1 Draconibacterium orientale
AAAAATCAGTAAATTTGAATTTTGGTCACTATTTTTATACGCTACCAAATTATTAGAAAAAAAATAAAAAAATGTAACTTTTTTCTTTATTATACGTCTTACAATTGGTTATATGCTATTAAGTTTATTTTATCGGAAAAATTAAATTTATCTTTATATATTTAATAAAAGATAGCGTAAACAAAGTTATTTTTTTAATTTTGCAAAAATTAAAAAATGAAATGAATAATAAAGAGTACAACACAGCGGTAGATAATTTTTCTGATGCAGTCTTTCGTTTTATCAAATCAAATATTCACGACTCGGATAAAGCAAAAGATATCGTGCAGGACAGCTATGAAAAACTTTGGCGAAACCATCAAAATGTAGATTTTGAGAAGGTTAAGTCATATCTATTTACAACAGCATATCATACTATGATAGATATGATACGAAAAGAAAAACGAAACGTAATATGGGACGACAAAATGGCTAAAAATATAGCACATCATCAGCAATATTCTGATTTACAAGAAATTCTACACAACGCCATCAACCTACTCCCAGAAGACCAACGTGCTGTAATTTTGCTCAGAGACTATGAAGGGTATTCTTATAAAGAAATAGCTGATATAACGAAACTATCGGAAGCGCAGGTTAAAGTTTACATTTACAGAGCAAGAGTATTTTTAAAAGAACACATAGGAAGTATAGAAGCAGTAGCTTAATGTATTTAACATTTTAATAAAAATATGAAAATAAATAGACATAATTACGAATCATACCTCATCGACTATATAGAAGGTAACATCTCGGACCAAGATAGAGGAGAGATGCAAATATTTTTATCGGCTAATCCCGACATATATGCTGAAATGCAGGACATAAATAATATCATTCTCGCACCAAAAGCAGCTGATACATTACAAGATAAATATCTCTTGAAAAGAGATAATATAACAGAAGCAGTAAATTGCAACTATATAGAAAAACTTTGTATAGCTAAAATAGAGAACGACATATCTGAAACGGAAGAAACTGAACTCAAAAATATTATTAAAGATAACACGCAAAATGCCAGAACATTAGAACTTTTTGCCAAAACAAAATTAAAATCTAATAATAATATCAAATATCCTTATAAGAAAAAATTGGAGAAAAATATAACGTTAAACAAATATTTCTATTATAAAATATCGGCGGTAGCGGCTATGTTTGCGACTATATTTTTAATCAATTTCTTCTTACTCCAAGACTATCAAAGTTATTATAAAAATACGCTATCCGCAAATAATAAATTTATTAACAAACACAACATAGAAAATTATACGTCTTCCGAACAAAAAACAGAACCGCAAACTATCAATTTTGTCGCACGCAATACGGCTGAACCAATAAATATAGACACAATAAAAACAAATCTAAATAACGATGCCGAACAAAATTATGTATATGAGAATCTAAACTTTGAAAATCAAACAACTGAAACTATAAATATAGAAACTATACTCGCAATTCACGATTATGAATTTCATGAGACTATTTTAACGGAATCAGATAAAGATTTATTAAAATATCTGTCTAAACCTTATAATAAATTATCACTACAAGAACAATATGAACTCGCCAAACAAACCATTACTAAGCAATTAGAAAATAACATACAAAAAGATGTGAACCCATTAGACATTGCCAATGCCGCCATCAAAGGATTCAACTCGCTAACCGAATCCGAGATAGAGATAAATAAATTTTTAGACAGCAACGGAAATCTTACGGCACAAAGTATAACCACGCCAATTATTGATTTTTTTAATAATAAATTAGGAAAATAAAATATTTTTTAAAATTTACTAATAAAAATTTGATAATAAAAAAATAATTATTACATTTGCACTCAAAATACAACAGAATTATGCGAGGTATATAAAGCGGTAACTTCTTTGTTTTCAAGTTCCCACCTCCTTAACATTTAAAAATATACTAAAATGTACGTCATCGTAGAAATTGCAGGTCAACAGTTTAAAGTAGAAAAAGACAATAAGATTTATGTTCACAGATTACCTAATGCCGAAGGTGAACAAGTAGAATTTAACAAAGTGTTGTTGGTGGACAATGGAGAAGAAGTAAAAGTAGGAGCGCCAACAATCAGCGAAGCAAAAGTAAATGCTAAAGTTCTCGCACATGTAAAAGGCGAAAAAGTATTTGTATTCAAGAAGAAACGCAGAAAAGGTTACCGAACATTCAATGGACATCGCCAATATTTCTCACAAATATTGATAGAAGACATACAAGTTGGCAATTAATAAAATAAGTACTAATTTTTTTAAGAAATAATAAAATGGCACACAAAAAAGGAGCCGGTAGCTCACGAAACGGACGCGAATCGCACAGTAAACGATTAGGAGTAAAAATTTATGGTGGACAAGCCATAAATGCCGGTAGTATCATAGTCAGACAACGAGGAACTGTGCATTATCCAGGCGAAAATGTTGGTATGGGAAGAGACCACACTTTGTACGCACTTATAAAAGGTACCGTACAATTTAAAAGACGAAGAAATGACAAGTCATACGTCAATATACTTCCATATCCGGTAGCTGAATAATAACCCGAACTTATAAGATTTTTTCTTATAACTCCTAAAATTGCATATTTATAAGGCATATTTAGGAGTTTTTTTTTAGATAATAATAACAATTTTTCATTTATATAACATGTTAACAATAAAGAATATAATAACAAACAAACAAGAAGTCCTCGACAGACTCGCTATACGAAACATAGACGCAACCGAAAAGGTTAATAAAATTATAGCGCTTGATGACGAAAAACGTAAGACACAAAAAGACCTCGACGACCTAAAATCTGAACAAAATACGCTCGCTAAGGAAATAGGCATGCTTATTAAAAATAAGCAAAATGAAGAAGCAGAAGCCGCTAAAGAACAAACAAACGTCTTAAAAGAAAAGACCAAACTTCTGACCGATGCCTATAACAATCTTGAAAGCGAAATCAATGCTATCCTCCTCACTATTCCAAACACCCCGCATGACTCTGTTCCACGAGGAAAAGGTGCCGAAGATAATTTTAAAATCAGAGAAGGAGGCGAAATCCCTACTTTTGACTTCACGCCAATACCGCACTGGGAATTAGCAAAAAAATATGACATCATTGACTTTGAACTTGGCGTAAAACTTACCGGAGCAGGATTTCCGCTATACAAAGCTAAAGGCGCACAATTACAACGTGCTTTAATAAATTTCTTCCTCGACGAAGGAGATAAAGCCGGATACATAGAGATGATGCCACCTATCGTAGTAAACGAAGAATCCGGATACGGAACAGGACAACTACCCGACAAAGAAGGACAAATGTATCATTGCCAAATAGATAACTTCTATCTAATCCCGACAGCTGAAGTCCCGGTGACTAATATATATCGTGATGTCATTCTTAACGAAGAAGACTTCCCTATTAAAAACATGGCATACACTCCTTGTTTTCGTAGAGAAGCCGGCTCGTATGGTAAAGATGTCAAAGGTTTAAACAGACTGCATCAGTTTGATAAAGTGGAAATTGTACAAATACAACACCCAGATAAATCTTATCAAACATTAGACGAAATGGTCGCACACGTAGAAGGACTTGTAAAAAAACTCAATTTACCATACCGAATCATGAAACTTTGCGGAGGAGATATGGGATTCACATCGGCTACTACTTATGATTTTGAGGTTTACTCAGCAGCGCAAGGACGATGGCTGGAGGTAAGCTCTGTCTCTAACTTCGAAGAATTTCAATCTAATAGATTAAAACTAAGATACAAATCCAAAGAAACTAAGAAAACGCAACTCGCACACACACTTAACGGAAGCGCACTCGCATTGCCACGTATAGTTGCCGCATTACTTGAAAACAATCAAACACCAAGAGGTATACTTGTACCGGAATGTCTGCACAAATTCCTCAATTTTAAGATTATAGATTAATATTATAACAATTGAAACGTGTCAGTTTTTTTACTGACACGTTAATTACTTTTTTTAGACTATTGGCTGTTTTTATCTAAGTAAAATTTAAAAAATAACTTCGGAATTTATAATTTACAACTACTTGATATTCAAGTAAAAGCCAAATTATAATTCTTAATTTACTAACGGGATAAAGTAAGTATATTTAAAAATAGTATCTCGTTCGGAAATAGGAAATATCTCCATTTTATGCTGTACGTTCTGATAATTAGTGAGATAAAAATTTTCTACTATTTTATTGAATTCAAGAGTATAATAGAAATAATTATTTCTAAAATACCAGACAATGTTTTTATTGTAAATATTGTAGATTCCGAGTTCTCTTTCTCCTGTATATTTCTCTATTTTATCTTTATTGAAAGGCGAGGAGGCAAGCCAGCCAAGAAAATAGGCATTCCCTGCATCATACGGTGGCTTAAATATATCATAATTTACCATATCCAACCAGTTGACATAAAGTCCTTCGTTCTGAGAATCTATAAAAGCAGCGATTTTTTGATTACTTTCTATTCGGGTATTGGTAACTCTAAGTCCCCGAAGATATGTCAGAATAGGCAAAAACGATGTCAATACTGCAATGGCTATTAATCCATACTTAAAGATATGATTCTTAAAAAATTTCACTATTTTTAGCTTCATAATATCTTCATAGGACAAAAGAAAAATTATTAACAAATAAAACGGCAGAAACATTCCAAAAAGAACTCTACTCTTAGGATAACCGTCCATATAAAAATATAGTAAAAAGATAATTGATTGTGTATAAAGATAATAACAGGACAGAGGTATCAAATGTTTCCACTGTCTTCCGCGGAAGAGAAATATTAGAAAAGCATAAAAGAGTAAATAATAGACATTTCCAAATGCAAATTTTATCGGAATTATAATCAATTCTTTGATATTACTTAGTAATTCGGTTTTAGTTGTTCTCTCCCATACCGACATATCTTTGCCTGCTATCTGTTGCAAATTTGCAATAGAAAACTTTTGATAACCTATATCTACATTAAAATTGGAGACTAATAAAAAGTCTTCTTTTGTCCAGCCGATTTTTTCTATAATATCTTTTTTTCTCTCATACGTAACACTCGGCGAGTCTGAGGTAGTTACACGACTACGTAACTTATTAAATGTTTTATATGCTTGAAATTCAGGATAATTTTGGTAATAAATAGTATCATAATACCATGCGGAGAAAATAAATAATACGGATATCGTATAAAAAATAATCTTTTTATAGTTCTTTTTTAATAGGTCAATAACCACAAATGGCGCCGCTAATAACGAACACATAAACAACACTTCCAATCGTATCAATGCTCCGAAAAAGATAAGAAAACTCCCCAAAATAATGTCACGATAGTTCTGTTTGTCAGAGAAAACAATGAGCATGAAACCACCTATACACGAAACAGCTGACTCGTGTGAATTGTAAAATCAAAAAAGTATGTGCTAACAATGTTAATATCAAGAAGTGATTAATAATTTTTACCCACATCTGTCGTTTTAGTCGGAAAAAAGAATATTGTATGGCAAAATATCCTAAGAAGAGAGCAATCTCTAAATACCAGAAATACCAATTAACAGTCGGCAGAACGGTATAAAAAGACTTAAGAATCCTTCCTATAAAAATATTTGAAAAAAGAATAAATTCGGAAGGAGAGTTATTCAATGCACCTGATACTATGCTGTTTAACATTACATCGTCATTGGTTTCAAGTACTGGGGGCAACAATATTACCAACAAAAAAACTTCTAAAATACACGCCAGAAATATAATACCAAAATATTTGATGGTAGACTTGGTAGAATCAAAATCAACATTAGAAAAAAACGACAAGAGAAAATTCTGCTTTATAGAAACGGACATATAGTTTTTATTAATATGTTTTTTGTTGAGATAAAATATATTTTAAAATAATTCCCAAAATTACAAAAATAATTAAAATTACAAAATATTGGGAACTGTAATTTTTCCAGTGATAATACTTATCCTAATTTATATGAAAATATTAAACCATATAAGGCATATAATGCTTATATGTTCTTATATGCCTTATATGGTTCAAAAAATTTATCACTTAAAAATTTACACTACCAAATATTGTATTGAAAAAAATATTGTATTGAAAAAAATATTACATTAGCTAAAAAAAAGGTCATGGAATTTAAAAATATTTTATTTGACAGTTCAAAACGTTTGGCACAAGATATTGCTAATCAATTAAAAGAGAATCCGCAGCATATGGATGCCGCTTTTGAATTAATTTTAGAAGAGATTCCACAGCTATCTAATCGCATGTCAAGAGTTATAGAATTTATGGACAGACAAATGCCTGAGGAATTGGTTAAATACTATGAAATTATGATTTCTATTATAGAACAGACGAGCGTAGACGGTATCCGAAGAAACTTCTTAAAGATTTTCACCAGACGTCATAAATTACTTCGAAACGAAGATGACGTGGCAAAGCTTATAGATATTTGTTTTAAATATTTGAACTCTAATATTTATGCAGTGGCAGTTAGAATATATGCTATGGAAATATTATTTCATTTTATTCGTAAATATCCAGACTTAGAAGGAGAGTTCATATCCTCTGTGCATCTCGGATATGCAGATGGTACCCCGGCTTACAAGTCTAAGGCAAACAACTTATTAAAGAAGCTAAAATAAATTCAGGCATCTTTCATAACTGCTTAAAAGTAGGTTACATTTTTTTCTTTGCGAAACTCTGCGAGAAATTGATAATCAAATATTTCATGCAGGTCTCGCAAAAGTAAAAACGCAAAGTTTCGCAAAGAAGTGTAACCTAATAAATGAAATATGCC
>DYQJ01000021.1 GCA_020719345.1 Draconibacterium orientale
AAATAAAATAAATAGCGTGTTTAGTCACCATTATTTTACGCTATCAATATTTTATGATTTTATCTATTTCTTCTTCACTGAGATAACTTTCGCTTCCTTCATATTTTAATAATAAAGCATCAGCACCTTCTTTTTGATAAATTAATTTCCATTTACTAACGAATTTATCACTTATACCTAATACCTCCGTTATTACGGCTACCCTTATAAAGTTGGACAAAATTTTGAACCATATAAGAATTATAAGGTCATATAAGTTGTACCAGTCAATCTTATATGACCTTATATTCCTTATATGGTTCAAAATTTTGTCCAAGATTAGGTGGGTAGCCGGATTAAATAAACCTGAATATAGTAAATCCTTTTTTAATATCAAACCACAACCCCGTTCCACGTAACCAACGCATTCAACAAATATAGTAAATCCTTTTTTAATATCAAACCACAACCATCCGAGTCATGCTACAGATTTGAGTGTAATATAGTAAATCCTTTTTTAATATCAAACCACAACAGCAATCAAAACAAATATATTCGGCAGTAAATATAGTAAATTCTTTTTTAATATCAAACCACAACATGCCTCCTGACACCTGTGAGCCTGCGAGAATATAGTAAATCCTTTTTTAATATCAAACCACAACAACGGCAGAGAGTATAAAATCGGACGGGACATATAGTAAATTCCTTATCAATATCAAACCACAACAAATTAAACTTTGTATCTTATTACCATTTAATCATTTGTTTTTCAATTTCAGTTATCACAATATCAAAATTAGGTTCTTTACTTTCTTCAATTCCAGTTTTAGTATGTTTGTGATGTGGAAATGTTTTTAAATCTTTATGATGCGGTGCATTATCGTAGCGAAATATCATGTGTTTATCTTTATCCATGTAATGATATTTGTATTTTTCCTTTTCAATTTTGTTTGTGTTTACAACTTCCATAAAACCAAGCGATGTTTCATCCGTGAACAATACTTCACCTTCAATTGAACCTTTGTCTTCAGTAAATGCGTTTGTCTTAATAATCTGGTCTTCTATAATATTTCTATGATTATCAAGTGATTTTTCAATTTTCTTAAAATACTTTTTAATCATAATATTTTTGATAATTTATTTTTGCTATCTAATTGAAGTTCATAAATTCCCGCCCACATCATATAATCATTTTCATCTCCCAGTTCGCCTTTTTCAAATTTTTTATAAAAATCATTTGTTTTTAGCTTATATTTATTTTCGTATTTATCCAGTTCAAATTGCATTCTTGCAATTTCTCTTTTTATTTTCTTTATATGATATTCAAAAAATTTATCAAACAATAGTTCTTTACTTCCAAATAATTGGATATAAGTATCTAATCTGTTTGCTAATTTTGGTTGTAATTCTATGGTAATTGTTTGCATATTATTTATATTTCAATGTTTTACAATTTTTTTTAACAAAATTACATTTTTCTAATCGTTGTAATTATATTGTTTATGTTAATTTTTATTGGCACTAATAGTCAAATATGCGAAATATAGTAACACCTTTTTTAATATCAAACCACAACGTTTACTAGATAAATAAATTAAAATCTATGCAAATGTAGTAATTCTTTTTTAATGTACCAACTAAGTATGCGGATTTTTTTTGAATAAATACAATTTTTAGCGTTTACAAAAAGTTGGTTAATACAATGTTAGTAAAATTAAAAAAATAACTTCGGAATTTATAATTTATAATTTACTTACCGTATTTTAGCAGCATATTTAATCATTTCATCTATCACCGGTGCATGTTGTATTTTTTGAATTACATGATATGGCATATTATTTAAGCAATTATCAACAACCTTGTAATAGTCCATGTTTTTTGCTAATTTTTTTATACTTGACTTTGGATTTGATTTTGATAGTTCAAATTCTCTATCATTCATTTGAATCGTAAAAAAATCTTCAATAAAACTTTTATCTACAAAAAATAAGGTTTCAATCTCAGGCACTAAGTACAATATCTTGTATTCGGAATCTGATGCAATTAAGTTGAAAGTATTTTTAATATAATTTTCTTTTTCCTTTATTTCATTTTCATCTGTAGTGTCAGAATCTAATACCAATAAAACTCTTGCATTTCCATTTAAAAAAATTGATTTTGCAAGTGAAATGGCTGATGAATATCCCATACCTTCAACTATCTTTGTTGTAGTCAATATGTTTAGCGGAAGAATTTTCTCTAAGAATTTTTTATCAAAACTGCCTTCTGTTATTATATAATTTTTCATAATTTACAATGAATTTGTTAATGTATTATAATCTGGCACACAACGTTCTGTAAATACTTTGTATTTTTTTTGAAGCGAGTCGCAAATACAATTATTATTCAGCGCATATCCTATTTCAGTACCTTCCCATAATAAAATTGTTTGCGGTGCTGCATAAGTTGCTAAAATAGTAGCCGGTTCTGTAAAACCTGCTAAGCAAAAAATACTGGCAATTGTTTGTGAAGGACGGCGTAATAATTGACTACGTATTTTGGCAAGTGGTGTAAAATCTACCTTTTCATTCTCATAATCCTTACATTCAATAAGACAAGATAGGTTATTAACATATACAAAGCCGTCTATTTGCTCAAATGGTTTACCATTTTTATAGATTTCATAAGGATATGAAACATCTGCACCATTCAATTCAAATGCTCTAATTATAAGGTATTCAAGTGCTTTACCACTCTGCCACGATGGTGTATCCTTTTGTTTTACTTTCTCCCAAAATTGAACTAAATCCGATGCTGATTTAAGTTCCGATATTTTGTTTATACAATCTTTTCTTG
This sequence comes from Draconibacterium orientale, assembly GCA_020719345.1. Lineage (GTDB taxonomy): Bacteria > Bacteroidota > Bacteroidia > Bacteroidales > DYQJ01 > DYQJ01. The sequence continues at coordinate 2,818 of DYQJ01000021.1, forward strand.
TCATACAACTTTTATTTTTTACATACAATAATGTTTTCTTTATATATTGAATATTTTGTCTTTAGTAAAATTAAAAAAATAACTTCGGAATTTATAATTTACTTATTTTGCTTTGAAAAGTAGTCATAAAAATAAGTTCTAAAAATATGAAATTAATTAATCACTAAAATATATCTGTGGTTAAATATTTGATTATCAATTTCTCGCAGAGTTTCGCAAAGTTTTTCGCAGAGTTTCGCAAAGAAAAAAGTGTAAACTACTTTTAAGAGGTTATGAAAGATGCCCTTTTTTCTCTATACAACAGACATAAATGCCTTTGCATTTTCTTGCTCTGCAATGGATTTCTGCTCCTAAGCATCTATTTTTCTCTCGTGTGAAATTAGGACAAGTTCCACAAAAAATTCCACAAGGTGGCAAAAATCCATTGTAAATATTTTTATCTGACATATTCTTTAACAAGATTTATTGGTACCGATGTTCTTTGTGCAACTTCTTCTATAGTCATCCCTTGATTGTAAAATCTTTTCACAAAACAATGAATCGCTTCACCAATTTCAACTAAATTATTTTCTGGGTCAAAAAATCGGATAGTGCGTTGTCCCCAAACCTCTTCTATAATGTTATGTAAATAAATCAAATCTATTTTATTCAATTCGTTAATAACTTCATCAAAATTGTCTGTTTCAAAGCATATCTCTAAATTTTTATTACCTGCTTTATCATAAGTCCGACCAAGTTTTTGCGAGATAGTAAAATCTTTATTGAGTTTCCATATTGATAGTCCGTTTTTAAAACCTATACAACTCCCAAAATCAACTTCTATTTCTTGTTTTAAAATTTCGTGATAAAAATTTTTCATTTTATCAAAATCATCGGTCATGATTACTGTTGAGCTAAATTTTATTTTCATATATATTTTTATATTTTTTTTGCCATGCAATAAATCCAAATACAGCAAATATCGTATAAACAATAAACAAAAAAGTAGTGAGATATAATTCTCTATAAAAGTAGAGTACCGCTGAGCAAATATCAACAAATATCCAAATTATCCAATGCTCTAATTGTTTGTGTACGAGCATCCATGTAGCTGCCAGACTGAGCGAGGTTGTTAGCGAGTCCCAATATGGTAGTGGCGAGTCGGTGTAATTATCTAAAAGATAAGCGATGGCAAAAAATATAGCAGTTGTAATAAAACTCATAATAATCCATTCTTTTATTTGGCTTCGTCTGATTTTGATATTTTGTTGTTGGTCATTTTTTCTTTTCCAACGTATCCATCCGTATGCGCTAATGAACAGATAGTAAAATTGGAGAGTCATGTCTGCATAAAACTTGGCAAAATAATAAATGTAAATATAAAACAATGCCGACAAAATACCGAAGAGCCATAGAAGAATTTTCTCTTTTATAGAGAAATATAAATATATGAGGGAGAAAATAAGTCCTAATAGTTCTATATAATTATCAATAAACCATTTAATTATCATAATATTAATAAAAAAAGACTTGCCTTAAAAAAGACAAGTCCTTCAAATTATGTTTTATTTACGTAAACTAAACAATACCTTGTGCAAGCATAGCATCTGCTACTTTTACAAAACCGGCAATATTAGCACCTTTTACATAGTCAATAAATCCGTTTTCTTCTTTTCCGTATTTAACGCAAGATGCGTGAATGTCACACATTATTCTGTGTAATTTTTGGTCAACTTCTTCGGCAGTCCAGTTAAAACGAAGGGAGTTTTGGCTCATTTCCAAACCTGATGTAGCTACTCCACCTGCGTTAGCTGCTTTACCTGGTCCAAATAATATTCTATGTTCTAAGAAAGTTTCTACGGCTTCCGGTGTGCAAGGCATGTTAGCACCTTCGCTGACACAAAGTACGCCGTTTTTAACGAGTTTTTTAGCATCTTCTCCGTTGAGTTCGTTTTGAGTAGCGCAAGGAAGTGCTACGTCCACTTTTTGTTCCCAAGGTTTACGACCTGCAAAGAAAGTAGCTGAAGGGAATTCTTGCGCATACGGAGCAACTATGTCGTTGTTAGTAGCACGAAGTTCCAACATATATTCTATTTTTTCTCCAGTTATTCCGTCTGGGTCATAAATATAACCGTCTGGTCCTGATATAGTAACCACTTTAGCACCTAATTGTCCTGCTTTAGTTACGGCTCCCCAAGCAACGTTACCGAAACCGGAGACAGCTACTGTTTTGCCTGCAAAAGTTTCGCCTCTGGTGGCTAACATTTCTTGAGCAAAGTAAACATTACCAAATCCTGTTGCTTCTGGACGCATTAAGCTACCGCCCCATTCTATACCTTTACCAGTGAGTACGCCTGTAAATTCGTTTCGCAATTTTTTATACATACCATACATGAAACCTATTTCTTTTCCGCCTACTCCTATGTCTCCTGCCGGTACGTCAGTGTTAGCACCTATGTGTCGGAACAATTCTGCCATGAATGCTTGACAGAAACGCATAATTTCGTTGTCAGACTTTCCTTTCGGATTGAAATCGGAGCCGCCCTTACCACCACCCATAGGCAAAGTAGTTAAGCTGTTCTTCAATATTTGCTCGAAACCTAAGAACTTTAATATACTTAAAGTTACACTTGGATGAAAACGCAAACCACCTTTGTAAGGACCTATAGCGCTGTTAAATTCTACTCGGTACCCTCTGTTAATTTGTATTTCACCTTGGTCGTCTACCCATGGTACTCTGAACATGATAGTTCTTTCTGGCTCAACTAATCTTTCAAGTATTTTTGCCTTCTTGTACTTCGGATTTTCGTCTATGAACGGAATAAGTTTTTCTGCAACTTCTTGAACTGCTTGATGAAATTCTTTTTCACCTGGGTTTTTGGCAATTACGCCTTCCATGAACTTGTTTAAACTGTCACCCATTGTTATATAATTTATTATTTTTTAAAGTTATTTTTTCTTTTTAAATTCTATGCAAATGTAGTTTTTATTTTTATCAATAAATATGATAACAATCATATTTATTAATAATTTTGATTTTTTTTTTGTTAATTAACGATTCTAAGGTTATTATTAAATTCATTGAACGTTGTTTTATATTCGCGTAGCGAAATAGTCGCTGGTCCGTGTGTAACTATTCCGCCTAATTTTAAAGAGAACTCGGAGCCGCAACAGCTGTCTCTCAAATTTTCATTATCTTTATTGTATCTAACTTTGTCACAGTATGGGTCATACGGACAGCATCTGTCGAAGCTTCTGTAAACGCTAATGCTTTCGTGATATATAACTATTCCGGATACTCCGCCGGTTATCATCATATACGAACCTATCGGTGTGAGGTCTGTAAATTCGGGTAGATTAAGGTCTATTGTTATGTCCACAAATTCGTAAGGAATCTGTTGGGCATCTTTTCCGCAAGCTACGAATAAAATGAATAAGCAGAATAATATTTTATGTCTAAATTTCATAATCAGTTATTATTTTCAAGGTATAAATAATTAGTCAATTCAAAAAAAATCAAATTGACTAATTTTCAAATAATTGCAAGGTAAATTTTTATTGTCCGAGTATTAGTGGGAGTCCGTCATTGCCGCTTCCAACAATTACGACCTTAGTATTTTGCGATTCGGATAGTTTTATAGTAGCATCTATTCCTTTTTGTTGCAGGATTTTATCGGTCAAACTTGCGTTGATGATACGGTTGTAATTAGCTATCGCTTCGGCATTTATAGAGTCAATTTTATAATTTTGCTCTGCTATTGCTAAGTCATATTCTTTGGAGAGTGCTTCTTGTTCTTTTGTGAGTTTACTTTCTATTGCTATTTTGATGTCATTAGGGATAACAATAGAACGAACTAATAAAGCGGTCATCATTATATCATTAGTTTCTAAGTTAGTTTTAGTTTCTTTGATTATCGCTTCTTCTACTTCTTGTCTGAAAGTAGAGTATATTTCTTCGGCTTTATATTTTCCCATTATCTTTCTTACCGATGAGCGCACTTCCGGGATAATAAGTTTTTCAATATATGTTTCGCCAAATTTCTCGTGGATTTTCGCCATGTGTTCAAAATTAGGATAGAATCTGACAGTAACTTCTACTTCTATGGTCAATCCGTTTTTGTCAAGGACGTCAAGAGTTTGATACAAAGGGTTTTCTGCACTAAACTCTATAGATTGTTCTCTTACGTCATACACGTACATCTCGTTCCATGGAGCGATGATATGTACTCCTTCTTTATAAATATTGTCTCTATCTAAACCGGAGCTCCAAGGTCTGAACAAGATACCTCTTTCTCCTGGTTGTATAATAGTGAAAGTAGCTGCTGTAAAGCTGATGATGACGATTATCAAAATAACTGCTACGGTAATTAACATCGGGAATTTCTTATTATTCATATTATTATATATTAAAAAGTTTAATTAAACTGCTACATCAAATTCTCTAAGTGCATCATTTAAAGATGTTTTTTTGTTCGTTGAGTCTTGTCGTTTTCCGATGATTAAAGCGCATTGGACTTGATATTCTCCTGCGGGGAACTTTTTGACAGTAGTTCCAGGTATAACGACAGAGTTTTTCGGGACATATCCTTTATATTCAATAGGTTTTTCTTGTGTGACATCAATAATTTTGGTAGATGCAGTAAGCACTACATTTGCACCTAACACCGCTTCTGTTTCTACTCGTACTCCTTCAACGACTATACATCTTGAGCCGATGAAGCAATTATCTTCAATAATAACTGGTGCTGCTTGTACGGGTTCCAGTACTCCACCGATTCCTACTCCTCCGCTAAGATGCACGTTCTTACCTATTTGTGCGCAAGACCCTACGGTAGCCCATGTGTCCACCATCGTTCCGCTATCTACGTAAGCTCCTATGTTTACGTAAGATGGCATCAAAATAACACCTCTTGCTATGTATGCTCCATATCTTGCAACTGCATGCGGCACGACTCGGATTCCGAGTTGCTGATAATTATTTTTTAAAGGTATTTTATCATGAAATTCTAATACTCCGGCATCAAGTTTTTGCATTTCTTGAATTAGAAAATACATTATGACGGCTTTTTTTACCCATTCGTTGACGTTCCATTTTAGATTTTCGTAAGACGCTACTCTTAGTTCTCCTTTGTCTAATAGTTCTATTACTTTTCTAATCGTCTGACGAGTAGATTCGTTTTTTATTAATTCGCGGTCTATCCATGCCGCCTCTATTATTTTTTGCATCGTAAAAAATTTATAAGGTTTCTATATATTCTTTTATTTCTTGCATCAGCCATTTTGGTGTTGAGGTGGCTCCACAAATGCCTGCGCGCGAGATATTTGTGAACCATTGTGGCTTAATATCTTCTATGGCTGTAACAAAATAAGTTTGTTGATTATACAATTTACAAGTTTCAAACAGGACTTGTCCGTTTGAGCTTTTCTTTCCGCTGACAAATATAATAATTTGTTTATTAATACAAAAATCTTTTATTTCTTTTTTGCGATTAGATACTTGACGGCAGATGGTGTCGTGTACAATAAAGTTGACTTTAGTGTTTTCTATTCTTTTTTTTATAAAATTTATTATTTCTGTATATTCTTCTTCGCTTTTTGTTGTTTGTGAAAACAGTATAATATTTTGCGAGAAGTCAATTGTTTGAAGTTCTTTTATGGAGCTAATAACTAAAGCTTTGTTATTAGTTTGTCCTATTAATCCGTTTACTTCGGGATGATTTTTTTTTCCAAAGATGAGTAGTTGATAGTTTTCATGTTGCAGTTGTTGCATACTAATACGGATTTTGTTTTGTAATTTCAAGACAATCGGACACGAGGCATCTATTAATTTTATGTTATTTTGTATTGCGTGCTTATAAGTATTTGGGGCTTCTCCATGTGCGCGAATCAGCACTGTTGTGTTGCTAAGATTTAAGTATTGTTCATAAGTTATTGTCTGTAATCCTTTGTTATTCATACGTTTGACTTCTTCTTCGTTGTGAACAATATCTCCTATACAATACAAAAGTTTGTTTGTCATCAAATGTTCTTCGGCTTTTTCTATGGCATGTATTACGCCGAAGCAGAATCCGGATTTGTCATCAATTTCTACATTAATCATTTTAAGTATATTTTAAAATCCTTGTTCTTTTAAGTCGCGTGCTATGTTATTAAAAAAGATTATCTCGTTAAAATCTACGGTCTTAATAAATCCGATGATATCAAAATGGGAGACTCCGTATTTAGTATTATCGCCAATAATTTTAAAATTTGTCCATTGCATAGAAGATAATTGTATTACCCCGTCATTGTCACCGGCATATTTATGTATATTTTTTCTGCGGTATTTCATAAAGAAGTTAGGATAATTTTCTTTTATGTATGAGCCATAGCTTTGATAATAAACGTCTTCTACATCAGTCATTTCGTTATTTAGTTTGTTCATATATTCGGGTTGGCATTGTTTGTATGCTGACATCGGGTTAGGATTTTTGTCGGCAAGTATTTTTGCATATACGTAGCTAATTTTTTCGGATGCTGTTGTCATTTTAAAATGTTCTAAAGAATATAGTCCGAGGTCTGCCCAGACTGTTCCATGATTGGGAACGGATATTAAAGTAAGTGAAGCCACATAATTTTTCATCTCTAATTTAGATAGCATATATCTGGCGTCAAGTCCTCCTTTTGAGTGTGCGATGATATTTACTTTTTGGCAGTCTGTTGTCTGACAAATATTTAAGATATAATCTTTTAGTTCGGCGGCATTGTTCTCTATCGTTCCGAGTGCGTCTACGTTTGCAAGATATACTGTTGCGCCGTTCTTTCTAAGATTTTTTGGTATTTTTCCCCAGTAATATTTAAGGAAGATATTATCTTTATACCCTATTCCATGTACGAGGACGATAGGATATTTTGTTTTGCAGGCATCTTGTGCATTCATATATATAAAATTGAGGAAAAGAATGGCGGTAAAAATAATTTTTCGCATGACTTAGTTAGTTTAAAGTTCTATTTTAAAACTTTATGTATCTAATAAAAAAGCAGTCCATTTACATGGACTGCCCAACAAAAATATGAAAACAAAAACTATTCAACAATCGCTTTGAAAGTGGCATTCTCGAAGAATTTATTAAATTCCATGTCTTTTTTAGCATACGCTTTAAGAGTAGAATTTTTGCCTATGGCGGTTTTTAAATTATCTAATACTTCGGTTTCGTTAGCTTGTCTTGCTGCTGCGATAGCTTTTAGATAATAATAGTATCCGTCAGTGCTGGTAACACTTTTCAATGTAGAAGCAGCATTTTCTGGTTTACCGTTCAAAAGTTGAGCTAATGCTTTATTGAAAGAAGCGGTGGTTCCGAATTTAGTTACGGCATCCGAGTATTTACCTTGTTTAATAAGAATTACGCCGAGGTTGTAACCTATTTCGTCAGTTGAGCTTTTAGCATACGCTTTACCAAAATATTCTTCTGCTTTGGTTAAATCTTCTACTTTACCGTCTTTAAGATATAATCCCATATATAATGCTCCTAAGTTGTTCATTATAGTAGCATTGTTAGCTTCTGCTGTATTAGCTTTTTCTAAGTAAGTTTTAGCATCTGCATATTTAGCTTCTCCAATATAATAAACTCCTAAGTTATTTAAAGCTTTCCAATCTGAAGGATATAACTCAATATATTTTTTGTAGTAAGTTTCTTTATCAGCACCTTTAGATTCTTGTGCAACATAGAATAATTCTAATTGCGAAAGGTCTTTAACGTTAGTTTTAGCTGCGGCTAAAATTTCTTCTTTAGTTCTTTGTTTAGTTTTATATTCTACATAAACTTCCGAACGGCGAAGTAAAGGAAGAATATCGCTTGCAAGTTTAGGGAACACTTTAGACATATTTTTTATTTCTTTGTCGCGAACATCCCAATCAGAGTACATGGTTAAAACTTTCAAAATAAGTTCTTTATCTTCTATTTTAGAAGCGGCTACGGCGTTTTTGAAACCGTCCCAGTCTTCTTGTGAGGTTGTTGTACGGCTGATGAATTTAGCACCGTCTGCACCTTTAACTCCGTCTTTTTTCATCTTATCTACTAAGAATTTTTCAGAGGCGTTAGTACGTCCAGTAACAAGAGATTCATTCAATTTAGTAGGTCCGTCTGGAGAAGCGTAGCTTGCAAGAGAAACTGACAATATTTCTTTATCTTTTTCATTAGAAATGGTTTTCATATTCGCAACGAAATCGGTAATTTTTTTGTCTTTTTGTTCTTTAGCAGATAGTGAAGACTGTTGTTTGTCAAAATAAACTTTAAGTGGCTCCATTTTAGCTGAGGCACTTGTAGGAAGAGTTACCGGTGCAGTTAAAATAGTTCGTGCTGCAGCATTTCCTGTTGAGCTAAAAGCTCCGTTGTCCACTTTTAGACCTTGGTCAACTAATTCAGGTGTAGTAATTATACCGTCTGCTATTTTAACATTACCAAAAGCTACAGGTTCTTTGCCGGCGTTTGCTTCTATTCTCAATTCTAAGTCGGACATTCTATAAACTGCTTCATACGGGAATGTATCTTTGTAAGATACCGAGCCGCCGTTTTTGTAGCTGATAATGTCATTATTGTCTTTTACTTTTTCACCTTGTAGCGTTTTAGTGTCTAATTTTATCTCTTTAGTTTTGTCGGCATCAGAGACTATGTATGGCGAGATGATTAAATATGCCTTCTTGTAAAAGTACTTAGGCGGAAAACTGACGTTAACGCTGACAGGCACCATACCTGCATGCATTTCAAGTGGATTAGGGGTAACCGAATAAGTTACCAAATGGGCATTGTCTGCCATCTTCTTCAAACTACCGCAGCTGCTAAATGCAACTATGGCTACTAATATCAAACCCAGAAATTTAAGTGTTGATTTGTTCATAACTTTCAAATTATTATTATTACTATTACTTGTTAAATTAAAATGTCTGTGCAAAATTAATATTTTTTTTTTTATTAAAAAATTTTTTTTTTTGCAAAGTTAAAAAAAAAAGTAAAATAAAAAAAATATTAATATTTTCTTTTCACAAAATTTGTTCCACTTCAGTTATAATGAATATTATTTTACATTCATGCTCATATTAAACATTATAAATGCGTAAACATCTGCTGCTTCTTCTATAATTTTCTTTGTCGGTTTTCCTGCACCGTGTCCGGCATTTGTTTCTATGCGTATCATTACGGGATTTTGTCCTTTGCATTTTTCCTGCAAAGTAGCAATATATTTAAAAGAGTGTGCCGGGACTACTCTGTCATCATGGTCACCAGTTGTAACTAATACTGCCGGATATTCGGTATTCTCTTTAATATTATGCAACGGGGAATATTTGTAGAGATAGTTAAACATTGTTTCGTCTTGGCTGAGTCCGTAATCTGTAGCCCATGCTAATCCGATTGTAAAATGTTGGTATCTAAGCATATCAAGTACTCCTACTTGTGGGATAGCAACTTTAAAGAGGTCTGGACGTTGATTAGTTACTGCTCCTATTAACAGTCCACCGTTTGAGCCTCCTTGGATAGCGAGTTTTGAAGCAGATGTGTACTTATTAGCGATAAGATATTCTGCGGCGGCAATGAAGTCGTCGAAGACATTTTGCTTATTCAATAAAGTTCCGGCTTTATGCCATTTTTCACCATATTCACCTCCTCCTCGTAGGTTTGCGATGACATAGATTCCACCGTTTTCTAACCAGAGTAGTCGTGATACACTAAAATTAGGGGTCAAGCTGACATTAAATCCGCCGTATCCGTAGAGTAATGTAGGATTTTGTCCATCTAATTTTATGTCTTTTTTGTGAACGATGAACATAGGGATTAAAGTAGAATCTTTTGATTTATAGAAAATTTGTTCGGTTTTATAGTCGTCAAATTTGAAATCTATCTCGGCTTTTCTAAAAACTTCTGATGTTTTAGTTTTGAGGTCGTATTTGTAAATAGTTGCCGGCATAATAAAAGAGAGGAATCCATAATAAATTATGTCATCTTCTTTGGTTGCTGATAGTCTGGAGATACTACCCAGGTCTGGTAATTTAATATTATCTATATATTTTCCTTGCATATCAAATATTTGGACTATATTTTTTGCATCTTCCATGTAATTAGCAACTAAATGATTAGCTGTTATTGTTATGCTTTGAAGTACATTTTTTGGATTTTCGGGAATTAAATCAGTCCATTTTTGACGGTCATAATTTTTGGTGTCTATCTGCACTAATTTATAATTTTGAGCTTTGTAATTAGTAATAACTAATAATTTGTCATTAATGTTGTCCACTACTGCGTAGTCGTTATCAAATCCTTCAGTTAATTTAATAAAGTCGGCTTTTTCATTTGCGAGTTCTTTAAAATATAAGCTATTTCCGCTTGTTGATTCCCATTCGGAGAGGATAATATATTTTTGGTCGTCTGTTGTTTGTACTCCGTATCCGTAGGTGGGGTTTTTCGGATTTTCAAAAATTAAGACGTCTGCTTCTTGTTTAGTTCCTATTTTGTGATAGTAAACTTTTTGATTTTCGTTTTTAGCGGTGAGTTCGGTACCTTCTTTAGGTTGCTCGAAACGGCTGTAGAAGAATCCTTCTTTGTACCATGCGATGTTCGTAAATTTAGCCCATAGTATGTGGTCGTCGAGTGTTTTATTATTTTGTATATCAATGACAAAAATTTCGTTCCAGTCGGATCCGGCTTTTGCTATTGCGTAGGCGAGATATTTAGCATCAGCTGATACTTCCACTACCGATAATGCTGTTGTTCCGTCTGCGGCTAATGTATTAGGGTCTAATAATACTTTCGCTTCGGCGCTTAAACCTTCTTGTACGTATAGCACAGATTGATTTTGTAGTCCATCGTTTTTGTAATAGAAGTAACGATTAGCTTTCTTGAACGGGACCGAGTATTTTTCATAATCATATATTTTGGTCAGTCGTTCTGCGAGCTGTTTGCGAAACGGGATTTTTTCCAGGTAACTGAAAGTGACCTTATTTTGCTCTATTACCCATTTTTTTGTTTCTTCAGAGTTATCATCTTCTAACCATCGGTATGGGTCTGCGACTTTGTTTCCAAAATAATTGTCGGTAGTATCAACTTTTTTAGTATTCGGATAATTGAATGCCATGTTTTCATTATTAGATTTGCATGCAAAGATAAAAAAAATACCAACAAAAAAGATAAAAATAAAAAAACTGTGTAATATTTTCATAAAAAATTTAGTTTATTGTGTTTAATTTATATTAAGTTCAATTTTCTATAATAAATTGTCTCATTTTTTTACAGACGTCTTGCATAACTTGTATGTTGTGAATAGATGCGAGGTTGTAATAAAGCAGAGATTCGCTTTTTAAGAGGTATCTCATGTATGCGCGCGAGAAGTTTTTGCAGGTGTAACACTGACATGTCTCCATGATTGGACGCATGTCGTTTGCGTGCGAGGCATTGTTGAGGTTCATTTTTCCGTTAGGAAATTCACTTTCAAATTTGAGCCAGTTGTTTACTTTTTTTATTTCTCCGCTGTATAAGCTTCCATGTCTTGCGTTTCGTGTTGGTGCTACGCAGTCAAAGATGTCTACTCCCATTTGTACTACGTCTAACAGATTTTGAGGTGTTAGTCCTACTCCCATTGTGTATCTTACTTTGTTGCTGGGTAAAATAGGTTCTATCCATTGTAAAATTTGCATAGTTTTGTCCATGTCAAATCCGATAGATTCTCCGCCGATAGCAATTCCGTCAGTGTTGAGTGAGACAATAAACTCGGCACTTTCTTTTCTTAGTTCTTCATAAAATCCGCCTTGTATTATTCCAAAGAAAGCTTGTTTTAGTCCGTATTCGGAATTAGGATTTTGTAAGTGAAGATTAAGTGATTGTTTTAGCCATCTGTGAGTTCGTGTCATTGCTTTGTTTACAAAATCTTTATCTTCGGTGTCGGCAGTGCATTGGTCAAATGCCATTACGATGTCGGCGCCCATGATTTTTTGTGCGATGATTGAAGATTCGGGTGTCAGATGAATTACTTGTCCTGTGTTGGGGTGTTTGAATTTGCCGCCGGTTTCGTCAATTTTACATATCTTGCTGTTTTTAGATAAGCTAAAAATTTGAAATCCGCCGCTGTCTATGAGCATTGGTTTGTTCCAAGCCATGAATTTGTGCATCCCTCCGGCGAGTTTAATGGTTTCTAATCCGGGTGCGCAGAGCATGTGATATGTGTTGCCGCCGAGAATTATTTGTGCGCCGCTTTCTTCTAAGTTGGTTGTAGTCATGCAATTGACAGCGGCTCGTGTTCCAACAGGCATAAAAGAAGGAGTATGAAATATTCCATGCGGGGTAGTTACCTGTAAAACTCGTGCTTTGTTAGATTTGTGTGTTCCTATGAGTTCGGTTTTAAATATATTTTCTTTGTCCATTTTATTCTGATATTTAAAATGCAAAGTTACTTTTTTATTTTAAAGTAAAAAAAAATTTAATCTTATTTATTTTTTATGCTTAAGAGAAATTAAAAACATGCGGTCACTATTTTTGGTTATCAAAAATTTGATAGCGTAAAATAATGGTGACTAAACACGCTATTTATTTTATTTTCAAGTACTTATAAAATTCGTTTATTTATAATTTTGTATATACATTTTAAATGTTATATTATTGAAAATCAGATATATAAAAAAATATTTGTATATATGAAAAATCAGTAAATTTGAATTTTGGTCACTATTTTTATACGCTACCAATAAATTAATTTTTCAATATGAACATAAACAAGACATTATAATATGAAAACCCAAGCAAACCAGCGAACTTTTCAGGGAATACTATTTAATACTATTTCCGAAATTATTAGCGAAAATAAAGAACTAAACTTTTCGCAAATAACACAAGAACAAAATATTGGTGTTGGTAAACAATCTCGTTTTGCCGATGGACTTTTGTATTCTTCCTTAAATGATAAAAATATAACACTTTTTGAACTAAAAAACTCTAAATGGGACGCAACAGACGAAGAACTCGTGGAAGCTGCGCAACGTAAAGCGACAGACAATGGTTTTGACTTTTTTATAACAGGAAACCCCAGACAATTAGTTATTTATAAAACTTTTGAAACAGGAAAAACTATTCAAGAACGCCGCATAGAAATTTTTAATATTTCTACGATTCGTCACGATAACGAAGTTCTGATGCAAACTTATAAAACTCACATTAAGAATAGATTAAAAGTATTTTTACAAAAACTTTCTAATCTTGTGCATGGAGTTGTAGAAATTGTGTTTGACAATATTAATAACTTTTATATCAACCGTTTGTCTGCTTATATTTTGGAAGCTTCATATAGCATGTGGGACACAATGATTGACAAAATAAATTCTAATAAAGATTTTAGAAATGATATAAAAAAATATTTAGAACACCAAGATATTTTTAATCTTAATAAAAATCTTGACAACGAAGATATTTATAAACTTTGCCAGTTGGCAAATTATATGCTTTATCTTAAAATATTGTTTTATAGTAATTTACAACGTAATGTTCCGAGTTTGAATTTAAGACCGCTTTTAATTCCCGAAGATAGTAACGAACTTAATAAAACATTGCAACGCCGTTTTGAAGATGTTTTGCAACACGACTATGAAATGATTTTTAGTCCGTCAGTTATTGATGAATTTCAATTTAAAAACGATTATATACCTCAATTACAACGAAATACCGAATCAATAAAAACGCTTAATTTTGAGGAATTAAATGCCGACATAATAGGAGCAATTTACAATACTTTGCTTGATAATCAAGAACAACACGACCGCGGACAACATTTTACAAACACAAACGAAGTTGATATTATAAATGCGTTTTGTATTAGCGAAAATACTCGTTTTGTGATAGATACAAGTTGCGGAGCCGGAACTTTTTTAGTTCGTAGTTATCAATTTTTGAAATATTTTAATCCGCAATTCGCACACGAACAGTTAATTGAATATTTGTGGGGAATAGAAATAGCAACTTTTCCCGCTTTTTTGTCAGTTATGAATTTATGTTTATTAAATATCAAATCTATAGAAAATTATCCGTTAATTATTCGTTCCGATTTTGCAAAAATCAAATCAAATTATTATTATTCAGGTTACTTTTTAAATGCAAATAAAAGTAAAGATTTGGAGGTTACAAATATTGACAATCGCACAAAAAAAGTGAAACTTCCGCTTTTTGACGCATGTGTAGGTAATCCGCCATACATACGTCAGGAACTTATTGAAAATAAAGAACTTTGGAATGATTTAGTAAATCAAGAACATGGCATAAAAAAGATTAATCAACAGTCGGATTTATACGTTTATTACCTGATGCACACTGCAAGTTTTCTAAAAAACGGTGGCAGATTAGGTTATGTAATAAGTCATTCGTGGTTGGATACAATTTTTGGTACGGGCTTACAAAAATTTTTATTAGATAATTTTAAAATCATCGCAATTATTGATAATCAAGTGAAACGGAGTTTTGAAACGGCTTCAATTAATTCGGTTATTTTAATTTTAGAAAAAAACAGCAACGAAGAAGAACGTAAACAAAACAATGTAAAATTTATAAGAATTTATAAAGATTACGAAGATTTAATTGGCAATACTTGGGCAGAATCGCGAATAGAAAAAGTTAAAAATTTTGTCGCGAAAATTGAAAATACCAACAGAAATACTGAGACAAAAAATTATAAAATATTTATTGTAAATCAAAACGAGTTAGAATTACAAAGTACTGTTGAAAATAAATACACTAATGGAAATTGGGGCGCAAAGTTTTTGCGGTCACCAAGAATACATAATAAAATAATTTCTAAAAGTTCTATCAATTTGTTAAAAACTTCGGATATATTAGAAATTAAGCGTGGTTTTACAACGGGCAGAAATGATTTTTTTTATCTTCAAGACAAAACAAAAAATCTGCTAATATTATCTGATGCAGATTACCTCCTAAAATTAGGTTTTGAAAGAAAAAAGCACAAAATAGATTGGACAAAAATTGGCTGGTTTTATTCGGATTTAACAAAACAAGACCATTATATTGAACGAAAATATGTGATGCCTATTTTTAAAAGTCAAAAAGAATCTGACAAATTAGATGTCAATACCGAAAAGTTAAAGTACAATGTATTAATGTGTAACGAGAATTTGAAAAAATTAGAAGATGCAAAAACTTTTTTATCAAAATATATAAAAACAGCAGAAGAGAAAAATATACAAAACAATGCGAGTGTAAAAAATAGAACTCTCTGGTACGATTTAACTTCGTATAATAAAAAAGGTGATTTTATCTTTCCATCAATGTTTGGTGAAAAATATTATACTATTGATAATCGTAATTCACAAGTTTTTAGTGATTGTGTTAATAATGACTTATTTATAAAAGAAAATTATAAAAACTATGGAGATATTATTTTCTTAATTTTAAATTCTACGTTATTTCGCTTTTTTATTGATTTATATGGTCGTCAATTAACAGGGAATCTTACTATTAGTGATGTAGATGTGGCTGTTCTCAAAAAATTGCCTGTTCCCAATCCTGAACTTTTAATTCCATTTAAAAATGAATTAAACGAAATTTATATTTCTTTCAAATCGCGTGAACAATTATCTATATTTGAGGAAGTTAAACAAGCGGACAGAAGACGTTTAGACGAAATTATTTTTGAGGCAATAGGACTTGAAAACGAAGATGTTGATGAACTTTACGAGGCAACTTGCAATTATGTTTTAAAACGTAAACAAAAAAGTCAAAGCGTAGAAAATATTAAGCAAAAACAGAAATTTGATTTTGAAGAAACTTTAATTTTTATTAAAGAACGCTTCCCCGAAATACAAACTTACGAAGAATTGATTAAAAATATTGATATAAAAAATTATAACATTCCCAACGGAAAACCAAAATTTATAAAGCAAAAATCAGAAAACGCTTCCATGTTTGAAGTTTATGAAATATATTTTAAAGACGACGAGCAAACGCATGTATTACAATTAGATAATCAAATGCAAATAGAAATTATCCGTTTTTTATTTACCGAATTAGAAATACAATTAGATGAAATAAAAATTCCAACAGATAACGAAGAGTGTAGAAAAATATATTTAACGCTAACAAAACAATACAACAATTATGGCGAGCAAATGCAAAATGTTTTGAAAAAGCACAGAATATCAACAAATTATAAAAATATTTATAAAAATATATTATTTCAGTAAAATCAGAAATTTATTTCTATTGCTTTTTTGTTGTTTGCATAATACAAATATCCTGTAATATTTTTATTATTAGATAGTTCGGCTATTATTTTCATATATTCATGTACTTGTGCGGTGTATTTTTCGTTTGTTTCTCCAAATTTGAAGTCGATGACTACTATTTTATCTTTTCCAAAAAGTATTCTGTCAGGGATTTTTATTTCGCCGTCTGCTGTTAAAATTTCTTTTTCGGTGACAACCGACCATTTATCCGAGAACCATTCTTTTATTATTTCTTCTTGAAAGATGTCTTGGATTTTTGTTTTCAAAAGTTGGATATCTTGTTCATCAATTTTTCCTGCTATTTGCATTCTCTCCATGACATAGTCTATATCATTAATATCTATAATATTAGCAAAAATTTCGTGCATCAGATTACCGTAATCAACTTTCTCTTTAACTTTTTGTATTGATTTGATAAAAAAGTCTTCTGCATGCAACACTATAGACAATCTGTCCCGCCATTTGCAATTAGCATAATCGGTGATGACAAAAGAATTCTGTTCTGTGATTTTGTTAGCTTTTATTGTATCTATCTCGGTATAATCTTGATTTATATTAACAACAAAGCTGTCGGGAGAAAAGAATTGCTTGAGTCCTATATATTTTTTGTCGTTGTCCGTAAAATCTTGATTACTAATATTTACAGTGTTATAAATAAGGTCTGCCACATTTTGTATTTTATCAGAGGCATCTGTCGGGGCAAAGATAATAAGTTCTTCTTCGGCACGTGTGAGTGCTACGTACAACATGTTTAATGCATCCATGTGTGCGTAGAGTTTTTCGTCAAAATAATCTTTCTGGAAGATAGTTTTTGCGAGTTCGGATTTGTATTTTATTGGCAGATACGCAAATTTATTATATGGTTCAGCTTCAGGTTTGCACCAGATGATAGGTGCAAGCATTGGATTGTGGTCAATGTTCCAATCGCAAAACGGAATAATTACTATCTTGAAAGCTAACCCTTTAGATTTGTGAATCGTCATTATAGTTACAGCATCTTGCTTGTCGGAGAGTTGAACAGATATTTTATGTCCATTGTCTTTCCACCATTCTAAGAATAGGTCGAGGTCAGAATATTCTTTTTTAGTAAAATCTAAAATAACATCTTGAAAAGTTCTTAAATAGCTGTGTTCATTCTGATATTCATTTAATTTGAATAAAGAAATTAATACTTCCACCAGTTCGTAAAGTGCATATCCTCTAAGAGTATGATACTGATTAATAAATTCTTGTGGCAAAAACTCGTGTAGTTCGGTTTTATTGTTCGTATCAAAAATTTGATTCAAATTAGTTATTTGATTCTTATTAAAATTTTGATATTCATAAATTAATATGGCTCTATTGATAGAGTCTTCTTTGTCAAAAATATATTTTAAAGCGGCGATGAGCAATCTGACTGAAGACGATGTGTTAATAAATAAAGATTCCGAGGAGATGATATTATACTTTTCGGCGGATGGATTATTTTTCATATATTCCATCAGGATATCTACTATTTCTTTTCCTTCGCGGTTTTTTCGCACGAGGATAGTAATATCTTTTGGGGAATAGTCTTTGTTTTTCAACAAATTATCTATAGTTTCTGCGATAGAATTATGGGCTTGTTTTTTCCATTGTTTCTTAACTTCTTGTCGTTTGCAATTAATAAAATTGACCACCACTCTTCCTCCGCTTCGTGTTTCATCCGGCAGAAATTGATAGCTGTCTTGATATGCGTTGAGTAGAATTTTGTCATAATTTTGTTCCAACATCTTATTTTTGAGGTTATTATCAATAATAGAGTGGAGTTCTTCGTTGTAGCTGTTTTGTAAGAATTTAGCGGCAAAGAAGAATAGCACATTATTAAAAGAAATAATATTTTTTTTGCTTCTCCAATTAGTGTCAAGTGTATATTCTTGTATCCGAGTTTCGCCGATGTCGTTTTTTACTTCGGAGAGTAACAGCTTCCAGTCTCCTCCTCGCCAGCGATATATTGACTGCTTGATATCTCCTACTATTAAATTAATATTTCCACTTGCCATAGTATTTTGTATCAGCGGTTTAAAATTATGCCACTGAAAACCTGAGGTGTCTTGGAACTCATCTATTAAAATATTTTGGTATCTTGTTCCAACTTTTTCATAGACGAAGTCCGAGTCGTTGTTGTCAATAATTTTTTTGAGTAATAAAGTAGAGTCCGATATAAGTAGTAAGTTGTTATCATCTCGGTATTTAGGCAGTACTTCGGCGATGTCGTTCAATATTCCGAACGAGTGAAAATTAGCAAGTACATTGCATGCAGAGAGATAATTTGTATATTGGTCTGTGTACAAAGTAGTTGCTTGTGCGAGAAGATTGTTTATATCATAAAAGAGCAGATTTATTTTAGTTTTTATTTCTTGCGAGGCATTTTTGGCATGCCATGTGTCCATGTTATCAATCGCTTTAATAACTGTTACTAATGGTTGATAGTCTCTTTTTTCGGCTATTTTTTCGGTGAGATAATTTGCTATAGTTGTAAAATTTCTCCCTAATTCATCTTTATCTATGCTGTATTTTTTTAGTATTGAGGTGGTTTGCTGCGCTATGTTGAGCATTGCTTGTTCAAAACTGCGTTTTATAGCT
Organism: Draconibacterium orientale; assembly: GCA_020719345.1. GTDB lineage: Bacteria > Bacteroidota > Bacteroidia > Bacteroidales > DYQJ01 > DYQJ01. The sequence continues at coordinate 21,647 of DYQJ01000021.1, forward strand.
ATTACTTCATTTAGCAGCTGTGTTAAAAGCGTCTTATTGTTTTCGCGACTGTTCTCCAGTTCAAAGCTTTGAAACCGCTCTTTAAATATTTCTGCACAAAGCGACTGTATTTCTTCTCTAAAATCCCAACTTTTACCTTCTTCTATTTTATAGGTTGCATAAGTAGTCAACCATTTTTGTAACTCTTTGTCTTCATTGATTTTAGAATATAAAATATTAGTTACATCATTAATAACTTTGTCGTAGTCCATCTCTATTTTATATCCGGCAGGCACATTTATTTCATAAGCAAATGCTCGGATAACTTTTTGTACAAAGCTGTCAATAGTTCCTATGGCAAATTGGGAATAGTTATGCAATATATTATCTCGTATCTTTAAAGCTTCTATTTGAATATTTTTGTTTTTAAATGTTTCTGCAAGTGTTTGAAAATGATTGGATTTTTCGCCATCAGTTATGATATTATTCAACTCGCTAATAATTCGTTGCTTCATTTCTTCGGCTGCTTTATTTGTAAAAGTGACAGCTAAGATTCGCATGAATTTTTCCGCCGAATTAAAAGCCATTGTTAAATATTGTTTTGTGAGGGCGTGAGTTTTCCCCGAGCCAGCTGAAGCTTTATATATTTTTAGATGCATAATATTTTTTTTCTGATGTGGCTTTAATATTTTGTTGTTTATTTTTTATTTAAAACGGTTATAATTTTAACCTTTATTCTTATGTAATTGTTTCGTAATCAAAACTTTGGCAAAGTTATGTTTATAGTATAAAAAATTAATAGCAGGAGAAAATAGCGAGTATTTTTTCCTGCAAAAAGTTATTTAGCGTCGATTGTTTCTAAAGTCTTTTCGTATGCGATAATATCGTCTTCAGTGTAGTCATCAACGAGGTCAATAATTTGTTTTCGCACCAGATTCATCAGGTCTTCTACCTTCATATCTTTTATTTCTTCTTTTTTAATTACCTTTCCATATCTGAGTATTATAGTTGTAGGGCGCATCCATATACTGTTTCGTGGATTGAGTTTTAACATTCCGGACACTCCTACGGGAATGATGTCGGCATCTGCGTTGTAAGCAAATACAAACGGGAGTTTCTTAAATTTTTGCAAATATCCGGACTTTGTGCGATGTCCTTCGGGGAAGACTATTATAGAGCGTCCTTTTTTTAATCTCTCCTTAGCTACCTCAAAAGTTTTTATTGAACTCCGAATATTATTTCTGTTAATAGGTATTTGTTCGTAAGCAGTAATCATTTTGCCATATAAGGGCCATTTAAAATTTCTATCCGCTTCTATAGAATTTCCACACACGGGTAAATAAGCGCCAAAAAGAAATGCATCTATGAAGCTTACATGATTGGGCATAAAAATATAAGGCTTAGTTCTATCTATCGGTTCTTCCTCTATTACTATAACTTTAACGAACATAAGCTTAAAAAGTCGTCGCAATGCTTTACTTGCTTTATAAAACATCTTTTCGGGTCCGTGTTTCTTAAATTTGTAAGTAAAATAATTTATAAACCAAAACAAATATATAGAAGACACTATCCAGATGTAAAAAGTCGCTACATACTTCATCGCTTGAACTTTATTTCTTTTTAGTAATTTACTCTTTTTCAATGGTTTATTATTTTAAATCGGTTGCAGTAATTTCTTTTATTTTTTCATATTGCAAGACATAATTTTCATCCATTGCCTCGTCTACTCCGGCTCGCATGACTATAACTTTTTCGCCTTCTTTATAGACATAATAGTGATATCCGGCACCTGCCCACCACGAAGTAAAAGCTGCTAAAGTGCCGGAAGGAAACTTATAATCTGCAAAATCTTTTGCCGACAATTCATTGCAGGATTCTTGTAATTTCTCTTCTATAACTATAGATTTGTCATTTATTTTTAAAATAACCTTCGTGATAGGAGCGCCAAACTCTGCCTCGCCTAAGGTAACAAATTCCCAACTCAATTTTAACTCCGCCGGTAATTTATTTGCATCCACCTTCGTTTCCGCACCGTCTCCACCTGATTTGCACGCAGCAAACCACAAAATACTCAACAATACAAACGTTCTGACTAAATACTTCATAACTTTATTTTTTATGTTAATAAGAACAAAGTTAGATAAAAAAATAGAAAAAAAAAAATTTAATAAAAAAATAAAATTTAAAATAGTAAATTTCAAACCTGCTTGATTTATTGATAAAATATTGTGAATTAAGATATAATTACTGAAAAGATACAAAACTAAAGTCATAAAACCTTTGGCGTAGATTGTAAAGATAACCTAACAAATTTAATCTACAAATTTACAGTACTTTCGGTGCGAATCATAAAGATAATGAAACACATGAAAAACGAAGAACTATAAAATATGAAAATATTTTGAAAGAGGATAATTTTTTTTTAAATAAATATTTTAACTTTTTTTTGCAAATATTATAGTAAATAATATCTTTGCGAAAAAATACGTACATATACAGTGTTTTATTTTGTTTTTGTGAAAATACAATATTAAAATTATTACCCTTTATTATCTTATTTAGAAAAATAAATGTTTTTTTATGAATATTATATACGTATTTTTACTTATATTTGAAACAAAATTGCATATATATACGTATAACTAAAAAGAAAATTAATAATAAATATTAAATATATGAAAAAAATTGATAGCGTAAAATAATGGTGACTAAACACGCTATTTATTTTATTTT
>DYQJ01000022.1:0-17987 GCA_020719345.1 Draconibacterium orientale
TGCGTGAAATATTTGATTATCAATTTCTCGCAGAGTTTCGCAAAGAAAAAAAGTGAAACCTACTTTTAAGCGGTTATGAAAGATGGTGAAAATTTGTCCAACTTTATGTGGTTACCCCAAAGATTTTTCATAAAAAAAAGAATTATTATGTTTTTTTAAGAAAAAAACGCATTGATTTTGCTAATAAGTATCTAAATATACTTATTTATAAATTATACTAAAATGAAAAATATTTCTTTGGTAATCTTGTATTTTGATATTCTACTGATACTTAGTTGTTCTACCGACCTTCCACGAGAGAATATTAGCAATGATAAAAAATTTTACAATACTGAATATGAATTGCAAAAAGATGGAGTTACGTTGTCTGGAACTCTTGTGATGCCTGATAGTGTAGGCAAATATCCGGTGACCTTGATTATAGCCGGTTCTGGACCTACAGATAGAAACGGAAACAGCACTCTTGGGGTAAAAAGCAATGCGTATAAAATGCTAAGTGATACCCTTGCGAGTCACCAGATAGCGAGTGTTCGTTTTGACAAGCGTGGCATCTCCAAAAGTTATGTGCCTAATTTAAAAGAAGAAGATTTGCGATTTGAAACGTACATAAACGATGTAATTGCCTGGATTCAAAAGATAAAAAAAGATTCCCGTTTTACCGAGATAATAGTTTTAGGACATAGCGAAGGAGCATTAATAGGTCTGCTTGCTTGCTTGTCGGAGGATTGTAATGCGTTTATTTCAGTTTCTGGTTCTTCGCTGTCCGCCGATTCTTTGCTGATAGGTCAGCTCATGGGTCAGCCGAAAGAAATATTAGAAGAGTCTGTTCGTATCATACATTCCTTAAAAAAAGGGAATCAGACTTATGTAGGGAATGCCAATTTGGTACCTCTATTTAGATATAGCGTTCAGCCATATTTAATTTCCTGGTTTCAATATACTCCGACAGCGGAGATTTCCAAGCTAACTATTCCTTGTTTAATAATACATGGGAGTAATGATATTCAAATAGATTACAAACAAGCCGAAGAATTGCATGCTTCCAATACGGGGAGTAAATTGAAAATAATACAAGGCATGAACCACATATTAAAGGATTCTCCTGCCGATACATTGCAAAATTCTTTAACTTATACCAATGCCGATTTGGCTCTGTCTAAAGAATTTTGTAAAGAGATAATAAATTTTATAGAAAAAAAATGATATTATGTATAAAAATTTTATTTTTGCATTTATAAAAACAAAAAGCATTTTCATGCGTTTAATATATTAAAAACTTTATTCAAATAAATATTTTAATTTTAACTTAAAAGATAAGAGAAATGAAAAATTTAATTAAATTATTCTTTATCATTGTTCTGTTTATTCCGTTCTTCACGTACTCGCAGAGCGATCCTGCGATGATACTTGTTAAGGGCGGTTCGTTCTCTATGGGAAATCCCTATACTGATGCAGCCAAAAAAGGCGATGCCGATGAAAAACCTGTTCATCAGGTTAAGGTGAACGATTTTTACATCGGGAAGTATGAGGTTTCAGTGAAAGAGTACAAGGATTTTATTAATGACAATACTTTTACCGAGTTTGCGTCTTTGCGTTCGCACAAGATGCCTGCGACTCCGGATACTACTTGGATGTCCGAGCATTCTGATACAAAGAAGCATTACGAGTCTACTTTATTAAAATGGTGGGGCTGGATAGATGAATTCCCTATGCAATACCTTACCTGGTATGATGCCGTGGCTTACTGTAATTGGCTTAGCTCTAAGAAGGGCTTAAATAAATGTTATACTTACAATGAGACCACCAAGTCAGTTACATGCGATTTTACACAAAATGGTTATCGTCTTCCTACCGAGTCCGAGTGGGAATTTGCTGCTGCTGGTGGCACCTTAACTAAGGGTTACCGATTTAGCGGTAGCAATAACTCGGCAGATGTTGTCTGGTATGATGAGACGACTTCTTACAAGGGTCCACAAAAAATAGGCACAAAAGCTGCTAACGAGCTCGGTATCTACGACATGACCGGTAACGTTTGGGAATGGTGCTACGACTATTATTCGCCTTTTTATTACAATAACAGTACAAAAGAGAATCCTATAAATGAGACCGCTACCGGCTATAAAGTCATCCGTGGAGGTGCTTGGCATTACCGTTTGGAATATGCTACGGTTTATACTCGTGATGGTCCGGAGCCCAGCTATACCAATTATAATTATGGTTTCCGTTTGGCAAAGAATGCGAATTAAAATAGTTATTTAATATTTATAGTAAAAACAACTTTTTATAAAAATATTTTTACTTTGGAATTAAAATTGTAAGAATATTTTTATTAGAAAGTTGTTTTTTATTTTTTAATAGATAAAATTATGAAATTAATGCTGACATTTTTTTTAGTCGTTCAATTTTTTTTGATGAGTTCCCAAACTGTTCAGGAGATGGTTTTGGTAGAGTCAGGCACTTTTAAAATGGGGAGTGACGAAGGATACGATGACGAGTCTCCGGTTCATACTGTCAAACTAACTTATTCCTATTACATAAGCAAGTATGAGATAACAGTTTCTCAATATAGAGAATTTTGCACTGCTACCGGAAGGTCTTTTCCTGGATTACCAACCAAAGATTGGTACAACGAGCATGAGGAGGTTACAGAATGGAAATGGGTTGATAATCATCCGATTGTCAATGTTACGTGGAATGATGCTGTAGAATATTGCAAATGGCTCTCTAAGGAGACCGGCGACAATTATTCATTACCAACAGAGGCAGAATGGGAATTTGCTGCACGTGGCGGAAATAAGACTAAGAATTATAAATATTCAGGAAGCAATAACTTGAACGAGGTCGCATGGTATGACGAGACTACGTATGAACGAGGAACTCGTCAGGTTGGACAACTAAAAGCTAATGAGCTTGGTATCTACGACATGAATGGGAATGCATGTGAATGGTGTTCAGATGCTTACCAATCTTATTCGTCTTCTACTCAAACCGATCCGGTGGTTTCAAATGCCACAGCATCGTTTCGTGTGATACGAGGAGGTTGCTGGTTCTTTGTAGAAGAAAATAATAGGTTGACATTTCGTGATGGGCCCAAGCCATTTACAAACAAACATTATTATGGTTTTCGGGTAGTTAAGAAATAAAAAGAAAAGCGAAATACAAGTATTTCGCTTTTCTTTTATAAACAATTTTTCAATTTGTTATAGATATCCGAGAAATGAGAAGTTATCATATCCACCTTTATTGCCGATTGTATATAAAATACCTCTCGTTCGTTAAGAGTTTTTATGATGTACTCGCTGAGTTGCTCATCTGTTTTATCTTTTATCAGAGGGCGTCTTTGTTTCGAACCTCGTAGTCTTGATAATAAAGCCCTATCATTAAGGTACAAATAGACACTGGTACCCGTTCTATTTATGACCTCCATATTATCGAAGAAGCATGGCGTTCCACCTCCGGTGGCAACTATCGTGTTTTGGAGTTGGGAAATCTCCTGCAAAGCATACCTCTCAATTTTACGGAACCCTTCTTCTCCCAGAATATTAAAAATAGACGACACCGTATGCTTGTGTTTATTTTCAATATATGCATCCAAATCTACAAAATCATAATCTAGTCGTGAAGCGAGCTTCTTACCACATGTAGATTTTCCTACTCCCATGAATCCCACAAGATAAAAGAGCATCTATTCCTTAGCCTTAGTAGTCTTATTTTTTTCTTCTTTATACAATTTTCTTCCTCCGTAAATAAGACCGGCAATTAACAAAGCAAAAAGTCCACCATCCAATGGTATTGCTACAGGTTTTGGAGGGGGGGGCTGAGCAATTATTGGACTTATAAACATTGGGGCTACAATAAAGATAATTGTTATTACTATTATTATTAGACGACTTTTTTTCATAAGCATTTAGTTAGCATTAATTATATTATTTTATTTTATAATACTTAAACGTAAGTATAGCGTTTTTTATTTAATTTCACTTGGCAAAAATAAGAAAAAATATAAAACACTTTTATTTTTTATCATTTTTTTTTCTTTTTTTGTCATTTTTTTTTCTTTTCTTTTATTTTAGCAAAAAAATCAAGGGCTACCCTTATAAAGTTGGACAAAATTTTGAACCATATAAGAATTATAAGGTCATATAAGTTGTACCAGTCAATCTTATATGACCTTATATTCCTTATATGGTTCAAAATTTTGTCCAAGATTACGTGGGTAGCCTTTTTTTCATAGTATAAGGATTTAATTTTTTATTAGCCAATTAGTGGCATTTTCTTCGTTTTCAAAATATTCTGTTTTAAAAGAAGAATCATTAATGGCATCTTCCATGGTTTGATTTACAGATACTTGGGCAAAAATATCACTACTGACCACTATAGCGAGTTTTTTTTAGTTCAATTTCGGTAAACGTAGGAATAATTATAGAATTGTGCCATTCTTGTGTTTCAGGGTCGATGCAATAATTAAAATTTTGCGTTTGTCCGAGAACTTTTCGTGGCTTGTGAGTAAGAAAAAAGTCGTTCTCGCGGAGAATTTCTTTTTTAAAATCATCTATGGTCATTTTAGCAGATTTATATTGCCATTCTACTTTAGCTATGTCATTATCTTCTAAGTAATGTAATATAAGGAACTCATCTTTGGATATTATCATAAAATCATGTTTATTAAATTATGTGAGATTATTATTCGGCACTTGATGCGATGATTACTTCTCCTTTTTTAACCATCTCCCTGATTTTGTTAGCCATTTCGTCGGCGAGTTCTTTATTGTCTTCAATTAATTTTTTAACGGCTTCTCTACCTTGTCCGAGTTTCATTTCGCCGTAGCTAAACCAGGAGCCGCTTTTTTTGATGATATTAAATTCTACTGCGAGGTCGAGAATTTCGCCGCTTTTAGAAATACCTATGCCAAACATGAGGTCAAATTCGGCTTTTCTAAATGGTGGGGCAACTTTATTTTTAATAACTTTCGCGCGTGTTCGGTTGCCTTGTATGTCTTCGCCGTCTTTAATTTGTCCGATTTTACGGATATCTATTCTTACGGAGGCATAAAATTTTAAGGCATTACCACCGGTTGTTGTTTCCGGGCTTCCAAACATTACGCCGATTTTATCTCGCAGTTGGTTAATAAAAACAACGCATGTATTTGTTTTACTTATACTTGCGGTGAGTTTTCTAAGAGCTTGTGACATGAGTCGTGCTTGCAGTCCCATTCTGGAATCTCCCATATCTCCTTCTATTTCAGCTTTAGGGGTTAGTGCGGCTACCGAGTCGATGACGATGATGTCTAATGCCCCTGAGCGAATTAAGTGGTCAGCAATTTCAAGTGCTTGTTCGCCGTTGTCGGGTTGCGAGATAAGAAGGGAGTCCACATCTACTCCGAGTTTTTCGGCGTATGACCTGTCAAAAGCGTGTTCTGCATCTATGATTGCAGCTATTCCGCCGGTCATTTGCGCCTCTGCGATAGCATGTATGGCGAGCGTTGTTTTACCAGAAGATTCGGGTCCGTAAATTTCTATTACTCTACCTCTTGGGTACCCTCCTACTCCGAGTGCGATGTCAAGTGCTATTGAGCCGGAATGAATTACGGGCATGTCTTCTAGTACTTTGTCCCCCATTCTCATGATAGTTCCTTTTCCATAGTCTTTGTCTATTTTTTCTATGGTAGCATTTAGGGCTTTTATTTTCTCTGCTTTAGAATCGTGTTCTTTAATTTCTTTTGTGTCTTTACTTTCTTTTGCCATTGTTAAAAATATTAAGATTGAAATATTATTTACTTTTTACAAATTTATTGATTATTTTATAAAAATCATCAAATATATTATTTATTTTAAAAAATAATTCTTCGGATATATTATTTTGTTTTTCTATGTATGCAATTATATTGAACATATCTTTTATGAGTTTATGTTCGGCGCCTGTTTTTTGCACGATTGTATTAACGTAATAATCAATATTTTCATTGTGTATTATGTTGTATTTAGTTCGTAAAAATTCGAGCAGATATTTATATCTTTTCATAACTATATCTTTGTGATTTTTGTTGTGTAAATATAGTCGTGCAATAAGTTCGGCAAATTCTAAACTCATGTTTACGGGTGGCTTGATGATAGGGATAATACGTTGTTTACGTTTGCCAATGAATAATATATAAATAAATATTCCTAATAAAGTTAGATAATATGCGGCTTTAAGCGGTGGATTTTTGAGGATTATTTTTAGTGGGGAGTCTGCGGTTTTATCTTTAATTTTAAAATATTCGTCCCAATATGTTATTGATTTATTGAGATATGATGTTGTGCGAAAAGCAAATTCGTAGTTTTTATCTACTAATAAATTATAATTTGTAAATGCGAGTGGATTTGTGGAGATGAAGAAATAGCCGTCTCCTATTTTTATTTTGATAAAATTGACGTAGTCTTGTGAGTCCATTGCCAATATAGTTGATTTGGTAGAGTCAAAATTAGTAAAATAATTTTGTTCAAAAGCTTTAGGATAGATATATCTGTCTTTAGCGAATTCGGGATTTAGAAAACGTAAAATCAAAGTGTCGGTACCGTAGTATTTAAAAAATGTTTTAAAATTTAAGCTGTCTTGCACGTTTGCGGAGAAAATTGCCGATGCAACAAATACATTATTACCGTTTTTGACGTATTCTATTAGTTTAGAAAGTTCTGTGTCTTCTAATTCAAATTTATAATTTATGAAGATGAAATTAGTGTTCTTCGGATTGTTAGTACTAAAAAACTCGTATATACTTATATTATTGTCTTTTAAGTTATTATCTCCGAGTTGTTGATTTAGTATCTCGTGCATGATTTTTGTTCCAAACGGGATTTGATCATCCTTAGCAAAAGTCATTGTCCAGTCTAGCTCTTTAGGTTTGAGATATTCTGCTGCCACAAAAATAATTAGTCCGATGGCAAAAACAATTATATATGTCTTATTTTTTTTCAATGTGTTAATTTATAAAGTTTTAGAAATAAAATTATCGTAGTTATTTTTTATTTGTAAAAATTTTTCTTGCGTGATGCTAAATTTTCCGTACCATACGTGGTCATAAATAGAACAGATGTTTTTGAAGTCGTCATAGTATTTTGAGGCGATTATTTCAATGAGGAATTCGGAATTAGTTTTATTTATTTTCCAGTTGATGATATTTTTTTCGGTCAGATTTTTTAATATTTTAAGGAAATAAAATCTTACTGCCATTCGGAAGTCTTGAGTTCGTATGGCGTTGTTAATCAGTTCGTCGAGGTTCATATTGTTTAGATTTTCTTCTACAATAGAATAATCCATTTTTATATTTTTCTTTGATTTGAGGAATAGCGACTGCATGTCGGTGTTCAATATTTTGAGAACCACAATTACAATTAAAATAATAATAATTGCATATCTAATATATGGCGCCGCTCCATGGTCGGAGAATAGCGATAAAAATTTCTCAATTAACCAGTTAATGATTCTGGCTATCAGCGTGTTGGGTTTCTTAACATTTCTATCATAAGAGTACATAGGATTCTCTCTGTAAGTCTCCATTTTTTCTTCCGTAGGGACTCGTGGGATAACATGCGATGTATCTTTAATATAAGTCTGTGAAAAAGAAAGAGTTACAAACAGATGCAACAATATGTATATGCTAATTATTTTTTTCAATTTTCTTTTTATTTAAAATATTAATAACTGTTTCCAAAGAAAAGACAAATATATAATATTTACAACAAATTTTAAAATATTTGACAAAATATTATTTTTTATAAAGATTAAATATTATTTTATTTTTTATCTTTGCAAAAAAATATAAAGATGATATTAATAGGAAAATATAATAAATTACGTATAGTAAAAAGTGTGGACTTCGGATTGTATCTTGATGGGGAGGAGATGGGCGAGATATTGTTACCAAAGCGTTATGTACCAGAAGAATACAAAATAGATGAGATTATAGAAGTTTTTATTTATCGTGATTCCGAAGACCGAGTCATTGCTACGACAGAGCGCGCTATGGCAGAGGTAGATGATTTTGCATTGTTGCGAGTAAAGGAGGTAAATACTTATGGTGCTTTTCTTAATTGGGGACTGTCCAAAGATTTGCTTGTTCCGTTTAGCGAACAAAAACTTAAGATGGAGGTAGGCAGGTCATATTTTGTGAAAGTCTATTTAGACCCAAAAACCAACCGCATCGTAGCTTCTGCTAAATTAGATAAATTTTTAGACAACACCTTTTGCGAATTGTCGGAGGGAACAGAGGTAGATTTATTTATCTGCAATCAAACGGATTTAGGTTATAATGCTATAATAAACAATGAGTTCTGGGGCATTATTTATAACAACGAAATTTTTACCGACATAGAGCGCGGTATGCGAACCAAAGGTTACATAAAAAAGATACGCGATGACAAGAAGATAGATTTAACATTACACAAAGTAAGATACGAAAAAATTATTGATGAAAATACAGAAATAGTTTTATCAAAATTGAAAAAAAATAATGGTTTCTTACCTTACAACGACAAGACTGATGCCGATAAGATATACTCGGTCTTTGCTATGAGTAAGAAGAATTTCAAGAAATCGGTAGGTAATCTTTACAAACAACATCTAATAATTATAAAAGATAATGGAATAGAATTAGTTTAACGAAAATAATTTTACCACAGAGGAATGAAAGAGATGAAAGAAAAACTTTCATACCTTTCATCACTTTGTGGTAAATTTTCTGCTAATATTAATGAGCTTCTATGTTATGTAACATGAAAATTGCATGTTCTATTAAGCAGAGAATTTCCGTTACATAGTCTTTAACTGCCTTAGCACTTCCGGGCAAACAAAAGACTAATGTATTTTTAATTACTCCGGCTATACTTCGGCTAAGCAATACATTAGGATTTTTAGTTGCGTATTTCATTCTTATATGTTCCATTACTCCGGGTAGTTCTTTGGAGAGATATGGTTTTATTGTTTCTATGGTAATATCTCTGTCGCTGATTCCTGTTCCTCCGGTTGTAACTAATATGTCTGTTTTAGCATCTAAAATTATTTTTAAATTAGTATTCAGTAAATCAGCGGAGTCCGGAATTAGAATTTTGTTAATATTATAATTCCATTGGTTCCATAGGAAGAAATTATTAAGTTCCTTCTCTAAAAGTTTTCCGCTGATGTCCTCGTATTCACCTCTGCTTGCTCTGTCGCTGAGAGTTATTATCGTAATATTGAGATTATAATTACTTTTAAATTCTGTTGCTTTCATATAATATCTTCTATTTTTTGCCGAGTAATACTCCAACTGACAAAGAAATATTAGAATTTTTTAGAGATACAATTTGTGAGCCATCTAATAAATTTTTTGAACCATCTATGTCGTATAATCCCATGTTGTATCTTAGTTCGGCGAAGAAGTGCAAAAGCGTAATATCTTTCATATAACCTATTCCGGCATTTATTCCATAGTCAAAGGCACGAGTTCCATTTTTATCAAAATCTATCGTAGCTTTGTCAATCAGAGTTACTCCAGCTGTTTCATAGTGATTAGTTCCGGAGATAGCATATCCGAAGTAAGGTCCTGCGATTGCATATACGGGTAGTAGCGGCAAAGTAAGTCTAAAATTTATGGGCATGTCCACGTAGAAGATGTCGGTGTACCCTTTAATATCTAATGTAGTATTTTTTAAATTTACTCCTTTTTGATATAACATTAGTTCGGGCTGTACGTCAAGTAATAGGGGGACAATAGGCATTCCGAGCATAATTCCCATCATTATTCCAGGTTTTTGTTTCATATCTTCAGCATACGTACTGTTGTCACAAACATACTTAGAAAGTCCTCCTCCTACTCTTGCTCCTATTGATTGTGCATTTATTTGGGTTATACTGCACAAAAACACAAACACAAAAAAAACGGTTATTTTCTTCATAACAAATATATTTAGAATTAATTATAATTTTTTTTTTCTTTAATAATTTTCATTTTCTTTTTACAGATATTTTCTATACGGGTGAATTTCAACATTTTAGCATAATTTCGTACTTCTTCATATTTTTTGAGGACTTCGGTATAATTTTTTTCGTACAAAAGGAAGTCAATTTTAATCAAAATAAATCTCATCAGCCAGAAGAATTTGGAATTAGGGGAATAGAGTAAGTCTGAGTAGATGTCAATTTTATCAAAAATTTCGTACGCTTCTTTTTCGCGTCCTGCGTGTAACATGCTGTTAGCATATATAATTTGCAAATATTTATAAAATCGTGTTTTTTTAGCTTTATAGTCAATGTTGTAATTTTTCATTATTCCGGTTGCGATGCTGATAGCATTGTCGTGCATATTGGCTAGGTTGAATGCATCTGCTATTGCAATAATATTGTAGTCCACGTCCTCAATCAATTTTTTATCATATTTAATATAGTCCATTTCAATTTCTTTGATGTAATCAACTATCATACAGTTTGCTTTACCGATTGTGGCGCATTGGTATAGTATTTTGCAATGTAAGTATAGATTAAAAGTAGCGTGAGATACTTTCGCAAAGTAGAGTGATGACATTGTTTCAAAAACTTTGTCCAGTTCGTTGGCGTTGTCTTGATAGTAGAATTTGAGGAATTTGACAAAATAGCCGAATATTTGTTTTTCTGTTTCGTTATTAGCTTTAAGATAGTCTTCTATAGTGTCACAAAAAAATAGATTAATATAGTCAGTGTCCCAGAATTTTTCAAAGTAAAAATAAGAAGCGTTCTTGTTTTTGGCATATATCGGTAGCAGTTGTTTTTGCAAATCAGGATATTGTCTCATCTCTATACCTATTGAGCTTACCAGGTTGCATATTGTAGGTCTGTCGAGTATGTCTAACTTAAATTCAACAAAATCTTCTTCAATAAAATTGTAGACGTTTTCAAGTATTTCTAAGTTTCGTTCTTTAAATGCGAATTTAATTATCCAAATCAAAATACTGCATCGTAGTCCGAAGTTTTCTTTATATGTTGTTGATATTTTTTTCAGTAGTAAATAGTTCATTTCGTCTTTTGATGTCCAGTATTTAGCAATTAGAAAATCTAATAATATTTCGTGTGCGAATTTGAAAGTAGAATTTCTTATCAGCTGTTTTGTATTTATTTCTGTTTCATATATAATACCTTGCATAATAAGTATTTTCATATCCGTCTCTTTATTTACGAGTATATCTTCTATTTCGTGTTTAAAAATTATTCGTTTATTAATGCCGAGATTTATTCGTTCTATTAAAGTAAAAATAAGTGGATTTATACGGTTATTATTTTCTGTTACTTTTTTCTGAAATAGATAAGCGGTCAGCAAATCTACGTCCGATATATTATCAGTGAGATTGAACAAGTTGATAAAAATATTTAAGAAATAAGGGATTTTAAATATTTCTATAGAAGTAATACTTTTGAGGATGAGATGCTCGAAGTTTATAGTAATATCATTTATTTTCAATATTCGGGAGACTTCATTATTAGTTAATAGAGGGACATTAGTTGTTTCTTGATTACTGATTTCGAAGTCTATATCAAACCAGGCATCTTTTTGTTCGTTGTATATATTTATCTTTTTTTGAAATATTGCCCATACATTGTTTCGCATGGTAATAATAATTTTAAACCATTGATTGTCTTTATTAATATCAATAATTTTAAAGATATTATCAATAATAATTTCCAGGTTCGTATAATTAGTAGAAATTTCGTTGAGTCCGTCTATGATTAGAAATATTTTACCTCTCACATCTTTAGGGTTTTTCTCGAAGAAGTTTATAAAGCTTTTATATGGGGATATTTTTGTTACGAGTTCTATTTGAGTATTTTCATAATCTATTTCTGGTGTAATGTTCATATCCAACATACTGCTGTCGATGAACCATACTATATCGGATGCAAATTCTGCTTGGTCAGAGAGGAATAGGTTTTCAACGAGTTTCGCGGTGCTAATAGTTTTTCCGTATCCTCCGGGCGCGATGAATGCTGTTGCTGTTTTTGAGGAGTTAATAAATTTGATGATTCTCGTTTCTGCGAAGTTTCTGTTTAGTATTCGGTCGTAATTATTGTCGGCTCGTTTTTTGATGGCATTTATATTTTGTAAAGATATCTGTGTTGCTCTACTGCGTATTTTTTCCCACATGATAAGACTTCCGTCTTCGCTGTTTCGGTGGTTATTTCCAAAATATTCGTCCCAGTTTTGATATCCTATATATATAGCCATTGTATCTAAAGTATATTGTGATGGACTAAATGGGCTGTTCACCAATTCCCATATACGTTTGAGCGTTGTTTCGCTTATCAGACGATTTGTTGTTTTAGCTATATCTAATGACAAAGAAGTACAGTCTTTTGAAATTAAGATTCGTTTACCAAAGACAGTTTCTACTCGTCTTCTTAGATTTTGTAATATTTTGTCGTTAAAATCCTTCATATACTTCCATTATAATAAATAGATACGTAAAAATGTACTTTTTGTTATGTTTTTCATAATAAATAAATAAAAAAATTTGCATAATTCACAATTATTGTTTATTTTTATGAAATTGTATAACCCTTAAAAAATTATGTTATGGAAACTAATCTCCCATTAAAGTATCGTTCTCATCTTTACAATAATTTTTACAAAGATGATAAAAAAAATTTAATTAATAAAAAAAATCTTTCTCATGACCGTAAAAATATTACTCCCGATGGTCAGGAGGTAGCCGTAGTTGTTCCTCAAATTCGTTACATTCCCGACTGGTTGTTACACAAATACGAGTCCATAAAATAAAGTTTTATCGTATTAAAAAATGTAATACCGTTAGTCCGCTAAATGCAAACACAATAAATGCGGCACTTTTGCCTTTGTCCAATTCAGTAACGTAAAAGTTGTATTTTTTGTTATCTTTATAATCACTAATAATTAAATTTTGTAGAGTTGGCATATTTTCAGTGAAGTTGATATTGTAGATTGGGTTGTAAGCGATTATTAATGTATTTATTTTTAACAGCTTACTTATTATATTCATATCAGTTATTTGATTTTTGGAACAGTCCAGATATTCTAAGTTAGCTAGATTTTCTATGATGTCAATATTTTGTATTTGGTTATTAGCGATATAAATGACTTCTAAATGAGTTAGGTTTGCGAGTGGTTTTATATCTCGGAGTTTATTTTTGCTGCAATTAATGACTCCGAGTTTTTTCATATTTGCAAGCGGTGTCAAATCTTTGATATTATTATTACTACATTCTAAAATGACAATGTTTTTAAGTTTTTCAAGCGGTTTTATATCTTCCAACTTAGCATTGTGACAACAAAAAACATTTAAGTTTAGTATATTGGTGAGTTCATCGGGTCTGATGTTGTTGTAGTCTTGTATATAGAGATTAGCATTTTTTTCAAACAGTTTTTTCCATTTTATATCTAATTGTTGCCACCAGATGAAGTCTGTTTCTTGCGGGATGATTGAGTCTAATTCGTGGTTGTGTTTAATGTAAACATTGTTAAATTGTTGTTGATAGAATATTTCGCCGCGTTTGTATTCGTATTTAATCTCTATTATTTTACATAAAGATATGTAATTATTAGTGAGATTTATATAGTCATATTTATAGATTTCAAAATTATCAGGAAAAGATGTGATGTTATTATTTGCGAGGTCTATATATCTTATGTTAGGAAATAGTTTGAGATGGTCAATATTGCACAAAGATTTATCATTTAAAAATAGCGTATCTTCTGCGAATAAATATTCAAGCGTTATGTTAGTGTCTGCTAAGTAGTTAGAGAGCAATGCAAGTTTCCATTCATTAGGTAATCTTGCAAAGCGTTTCTCGTATTTTTTTTGAGAATATGTATTATTAAATGAAACAATAATATTCGTCAACAAAAAGATTAAAAAAGCAGAGATAAATTTTAGTTTTCTTCGTAAAATTTGTGTATTAGGTTGCATATATCAATTATTTGCGAGTCTGTAAGTTCATAGTAAAGAGGTAGTCTTAAAAGTTGTTCGGAGAATATAGATGCGTTGTTTAAAGTTCTGCCGTCATGTTTATTGGCGTAGAAGTCAGAGAGATGTAAAGGTAAATAATGAAATACGGCGTTTATTTGGTTGTTTTTAAGATATTTAATTAGGTTTGTTCTTTCCTCTGGTGTGTTGCAGATGAGGAAGAACATGTGGGCATTGTTTGTTGCATATTCGGGTATTTCAGGTAGTTTGATATGTCCGGCTGCTTGTAGGTGGGTTAAATTATTGTAATATTGTGTCCAGATGTGTCGTCTTTGTTGTTGTATGTTGTCCATGTTTTCAAGTTGTGCGTATAAGAAAGCAGCAATTACGTCTGATGGTAAGAATGAAGAGCCGATGTCTACCCATCCGTATTTATTAACTTCGCCTCTAAAAAATTCGGCTCTGTTAGTTCCTTTTTCCCATATAATTTCTGCTCGTTTGATAAATTTCGGGTCATTTATCGCCAGCATTCCTCCTTCTCCGGCTTGGATATTTTTTGTTTCATGAAAAGAAAATGCTGCCATGTGTCCGAGTTTACCGAGAGGAGTTCCGTTGTAGTAGCTGTCTATTGCTTGTGCGGCGTCTTCTATGACAAACAAGTTATATTTTTGTGCGAGTTTCATAATTTGGTTCATATCGCATGCTACTCCGGCATAATGTACGGGGACGATTGCTTTTGTGCGGTCAGTAATTAAATGCTCTAAAGTGTCGCAATCCATATTAGGATACTCTTTCTGACTGTCGGCGAAAACTATTTTAGCGCCTCTAAGGACGAATGCATTGGCAGTGGAGACAAAAGTAAATGAAGGCATTATCACTTCGTCTCCTTCTTTTATATCAATAAGAATAGCTGCCATTTCCAGTGCGTCAGTACAACTTGTTGTAAGTAAGCATTTACGGAAGCCAAATTTTTCTTCTAAAAAATGTTGGCATTTTTTGGTAAATTGTCCATTTCCGGATATGTGTCCATTATAAACTGCTTGGTACATGTAGTGTGCTTCCTTTCCTGTGAGATATGGCTTATTAAACTGTATCATAATTTTATTTTTTTTTGTTTTGGCAAAAATAATAAATTTTACGAATAATCTTTATCTTCTGTAATAAATTTTTGATTATTTTTTAAGACTCTTGTTACTTCTTTATCTTTATTGATGACAAGTATTTTATATTTAGATTTAAAGAGTTTAGATAACAACCATCCTAATAAAAGCCCTAAAATAAAAGCAATTAGCCAAAACCACCATTCCCATGGACATGGTGGTGGCTCCGGACATTCAGGACAGGAGAACTCGGCATTGATAACAAAAGTATATTCGTCGCAATATTCGTCGCAATATTCGTCGCTTTTGAAATAAATTATTTCTCCATCGTAGTGGATATATTTTGTTTCCAACAAAGTGGAATCAGTGCCTATTATTTGATAGATGTCCACAGCAATGGAATCTCCGCACATTGCTTTATTTTGTCGGGGTATTGCTATCGGTTTGTTATTTTTAATAGAGTCGGTGATAGATATATTATATTCGGTGTCGCATCCGAGTTGCGGTTTGATGATAACTTTGTAATTTCCGGGGGTTTTGACTTTTATTGTTTGTGTGTTTGCTATCAACGTGGTGTCTAAATACCATTTGTATTCTGCTGCATCTACGGCAGTTAAAATTAGTTCATCTTTACAAAAGATTTTTTTCACTTGATTGGATTTATCACTTGTCATAGCTATCCATATACAGCTTTCATGTCCACCGGCATTGCATCCGTAAACGGTAAAATCAATAAAGACATTTGTTATGCCTGTGTTTTTTAATGATTTGGTGTCAATAAAAAGTTGTTGCCATTTGTCAGTATAAATAAATCCGGGTGTAGTTTTCCATACATCTTTATCTTCCATGTATCCGTTTGCGAAGTAAAAACCGGAGCATAAGAAATTATTGTCGTTATCGTACAAAGAGATAGCAAGTCCGCCGTCAGCGTATGGTGCCGGAGAGTGTCCTGGCGCCTGCAACCAACCCGACCAGTGTATAATGACGATGTCCGCAGAATTTAAATCCAAAGGTATTCTTACTTTTGCAGCTTTATTATTCGCTAAGCTGTTAATTTTTAAGGCATTTACTCCGGGAAAAGGGATTTCAGGCAACCCTGTATTATCTTGCTTCTTAGCATAATCATTAACGAGAACAAAATGTGTGGATAACATGCCGGAACCTTTTTTTGTGAATCCTATGGAGGTTGGCGAGGTAAAATTGGCTTCACCATATTCAAAAATACAAGTATTTACGTCTAACAAATCGGTTTGCGTGAACGATTTAGTTATCTGTAAAAAAGTTAATAATAGGATTAGGTAATATTTTTTCATGAGTAATTTTTTGTTTTTATGTCCATTTTGTTTCATCATACGGAATTAAATAAGTGTTAATCTCTATAGTATCAATACTTTCTGGTGTTTCTTTTACTTGCTCAGGATATTCTATGTTGTTAGGACAAAAAACGAGATAGACACCTTTATTTATGCCCAGACTTTTACAATAATAAGCTAATTGTTTTTTTCCGTCAGTGAACTGTTTATATGCGTAATATATCTTTGTTTCAATTAAATACTCTTTATTATTAATGTTTATAATCATGTCGCTTTTACCTAATCCTGTATCTGCTTCACGATATATTTTTCCTTCAGTTTGTGTAATAAAGGCATGAATATATGTTTCAAAACTATATATTAAAGCGGCTTCTTTTAGTGATTTATAGTTACCGGCGTCATCTTTTTCTCGGTACACATTAAATCCACGTCTTTTGACGTATTCCTTATATGTTGAAATTAATTTATCAAGTTTTAATTCTCCTGTTTCATTAAAATATTCGGGGGCAAAAATTGTTCGGGTAATATGGCTTTGTTCACCATTTGTATAAGGATAAAATGCTTTGAATAGTCGCTTTTTGTAAAAAGGTACCCAAAAAGTTACATATCCCTTTTCATCTTTTTTTATCAGTCCGTTTGTATGTAAAAGTTTAATACTTTCTCTGTCAATTTCAAATGGGATTTTATCTTCGGTAAACAATAAGCGTTCTACGAAATTTCGTTGTTCTTTTGCTTTATTTAAAATGTTGGAGAAATTTTTATCTATCGCTTCTGTCAAATACCAATCTTCAACTTTTAAATAGTCATTATATGTTAATAATTGATTATCCGGATAATCTGTGGTTAATTTTTGTGCAAATCCGTTCACCAGTCCGGGTTGATTAGCAGTTATTTGACAAATTTTTTGTTTTACTTTATCTTCAAATAATTGTCCTGTTTCGGTTTCGTGTTGTCCTAATAGTTCAAAAACTTCGGTATCAGTAAAATATGGGACATTCAAATTATCAGCAACATTAAAAGGACTTGCATTATCACTGACAACTCCTACAATATTGGAGACCCCTACAAGTATAACACTTTTTAAACCATGACTTTGTCTTGTATGATAAACTCTTCTGATAGAATGTAAAAATGCGCCAAAATATTCTGCATTAATTCCTTCTACTTCATCTATTATCAGAACATATTTTTTATCATTTATGTTTTCTATTTCATTGAATGTTTTAGAGATATCCGTAATTTCAAAATTTGTTCCCCAAAATTTATTTATTTGTTCTGTAAATCGTTCAACAAATGTTTTTAAAGGAGTATGTTTATAATCTTCAAAGTTGATATGTGCTACTTTATAACCATTTTCATTTAATTTATCGGCGAGTTGTCTGAAATAGGTACTTTTGCCTGTTTGGCGTGGCGCCCAAATGGTAAAATACCTTTCATCTGCGATTAAATCTATTCCTTTTTTTATCAAATCGGTTCTCGCTATTGTATAATGTTTTGCAGGAATATTGGGTCCTGATGTATTAAATTTTCTCATTGTCTGTGTCGTTTTGTGAATGTTTATGATAAGATTTTTAAAAGTATATATGTTTTATTTCCATTTTGTTTCATCATACGGAATTAAATAAGTGTTAATCTCTATAGTATCAAT
>DYQJ01000022.1:18087-24303 GCA_020719345.1 Draconibacterium orientale
TGGGTCCTGATGTATTAAATTTTCTCATTGTCTGTGTCGTTTTGTGAATGTTTATAATAAGATTGATTGTTATAACTTTTAGAAATAAAGTTTCATTTTTACAATTATTTTTCTGCCTAATATTGAATAAACATATAATGGTAGACCAATTAAAAAACACAAAGATAACATTTTTTTAGATTAAATACAAATTTTTCTTCATAAAAAAGCGGTATGGCTCATGTTAAGTTTCAATGTGCTTTAAAATTAAAAGAATGAATATAAACACAAAACATTCAAGCAAGGTAACAAAGGAGACGCACTAAATGAAGACGTCTATGAATATTATGAAATTCATAACAATTACCTTTTTATTTAGATATATTTCTATTCGTTTATATACTAAAAACGGGTATAAATCTAATTGTTTCGTAATTAAAACTTGCCAAAGCTTTAACTTTGTCAAGTTGCCGTTTATAGTATAATTATTCAAAAACTTCGTTTAAATCTATTTCCAAATCGCCATTAAAAATATTTACCGGTATTTTATCACCTCTTTCGTAAATGTCTTTTTCTTTGTATTTTCCTGTTTCATCTAATAAATAGACGTAAACAAGTTCATCGTTGGGAAATACAATCCAATATTCACGAACTCCGTATTCTTCGTATATTTTAAATTTATCTTTTATATCTCGTTTAGAATTTCCGGCAGAAACAATTTCTATAATCAAATCGGGAGCGCCCAGACAACCTCTTTTATCTATCTTTGCCAAATCACAAACAACATAAATATCTGGTTGCACTACGGTATATGTTAGTTTGTCATCTGTATTTGTTTTGTCTTTAGGAAACCGAACATCAGATGGGGCATGATAAAACTTGCATTTCTTTTTATAAAGAAAATTAATAAAATATCTTTCCAAATTTAATGAAATATCTTGATGAATACTTGAAGGCGCCGGCGACATCAATTTTATAAATCCTTCGTATAGTTCGCGTCTCACATTGTCTGCCCACGTTAAATAATCGGCATATGAGTAGCGTTTGCTCATATCTAAATTTAATAGTTGCATATTTCGTTAAAAATTAATTATTCAAAAACTTCGTTTAAATCTATTTCCAAATCGCCGTTAAAAATATTTACCGGAATTTTATCACCTCTTTCGTAAATGTCTTTTTCTTTGTATTTTCCTGTTTCATCTAATAAATAGACGTAAACAAGTTCATCGTTGGGAAATACAATCCAATATTCACGAACTCCGTATTCTTCGTATATTTTAAATTTATCTTTTATATCACGTTTAGAATTTCCTGCTGAAACAATTTCTATAATCAAATCGGGAGCGCCCAAACAACCTCTTTTATCTATCTTTGCCAAATCACAAACAACATATAAATCTGGCTGAAGGACTGTATATAATTGTTTATCATCTATATTATTTTTTGTTTTGGGAAATCTAACATCTGATGGTGCAAAAAATAATTCACATTTTTTGTTATCTAAAAAATAATCAATTTTTCGTATCAATTTACGAGTTATTCTTTGATGTGTGCTTGAAGGTGCCGGCGAGATCAATTTTATAAATCCTTCGTATAGTTCGCGTCTCACATTATCTGCCCACGTTAAATAATCGGCATATGAGTAGCGTTTGTTCATATCTAAATTTAATGGTTGCATATTTTTTTGGTTTCAAGTAATATTTTTTTTGGCAAGATAGTAAAAAATTTTACTTTTTTATTATTTGTAGCCATTTTTTTTATTTAAAGAAATAAATTTTTCGTTTAGTAAAAATAAAAAAAATAACTTCGGAATTTATAATTTACAACTACTTGATATTCAAGTAAAAACCAAATTATAATTCTTAATTTATAGTTTATAATTTACTTAGAACTTGTATTCTTTATATTTCTTCGCGATATTCTATAATTTATCATGTATTTTTGAGATATCTTAAAATTATTAGATTATTTACGAAATTTTAAATTACAATAATCAATTTTTATTAAATAAAATTTTGTATATTTGCCGCAAACAAAAATAAAATATCAGATGTAAATTTTTTCATTAACTCATTATTTCAATGACAGATATACAAATTATAGAACAGATAGAAAAACAATGTAACATAAAATTGAAGTCAATAGAATACTCGCTGTTGGAGTCAAATTCTTTTGTACTGGATTCTAAAAATAATGTTATTAGTTTAAATATTTCTGATGTAGAAATAAGTGATTTATCTTTGATAGCAAATCTCAAAAGTTTAAAAGAGTTGATATTAAATAACAATCAAATAATTGATATATCGCCTATTAAAGCTCTTTTCTCGCGTGATTTTTTTGCTTCCGATTTTAGTTACAATCCGTTAAAATATCCGCCTTACGAAATAGTAGAACTCGGAAATAAAGCCGTAAAAGAATATTTTGAACATTGCGAAATAGGAACAAGTATCCTGCAAGAAGCTAAGATAATAGTCATCGGAGAAGCAGGAGCCGGCAAAACAACTTTCACCCGACGACTGCAAAATCCTACTTGTCCAATGCCACTTGACGAGGAAACAACTTATGGAGTAGATGTGGCAGACTGTCGTTTCATGGCACACAACAACAATAATCTGAAGACACGAATCTGGGATTTCGGTGGACAAAGTATTTATCATGGAACGCATCAATTTTTCTTTAGTGACAAATCATTGTACGTGTTAATTGCGGACACGCGCGAAGAAAAAAGCGACTTTAATTACTGGCTAAATACCGTAGAACAAATTACAGGAGAAAACAGCCCACTGGTAATCCTCCTGAATCGCAAGCATAAACATTATTATCAAATAGATGAAACAGGATTACGGAGTCGTTTTGGTTCAATAATTCGCCGCGTCATAGATACAAATCTCGCAGACTCTTCGCGGATACCCGAACTGCAAGAAATTATTCAACACGAAATAGAATCGCTTCCTCAAATAGGTTACACGCTGCCAACCTCATGGGTCGCCATACGAAAACAACTCGGAGAGATGACCGAAAAATATATCAGCTTCGCCGAGTTCCGAAATATTTGTAAACAACATGGAATTAAAGATGCACAAGTAGTAAAAATAATCTCCCGACTGTTTACAAATATAGGAGTATTTACTCATTTTCCTGATGAAGACTCTTCACTACATGATATTATTTTCCTTGACTCTGATTGGCTCACAAAAACGGTTTATTTATTGTTAAACAGTGAGATAGTAAAAATCAAACAAGGAAGAATCTCTTTTGAAGACATCAGCCAAATATGGAATAATGATGACTTAATTTTTGAAAAGAACAAGTTTATTGAACTATTGAAAAAATTTAGCTTGATATATCGCATCAACGGAAGTGAAAATTATATAGTTCCCGAATATCTGCCGATGTTACAACCTTATCCACGATGGAAATATTTTGAGCAAGATGGAATCTACCAATTTCGCTATTTGTTTGATAATTTCATGCCTAAGGCAATTATGCCTAAACTAATTGTTGCACTTCACCGTTTTATCTATGACAATACACTTGTGTGGCACCGAGGCGTAAATATTGCTAATTCAATAATAAATCCTGATACGTATGCCGAAATATTAGAGACTTACGGCAGAGAAAATAAGTTTGACATCCGTATTTACGGCAAAAAACAAAAAGATTTGTTAAATATAATTATATATCATTTTGATAATATCTTGAAACCTTTTAAAAAACTGACCCATCAAAAATTAGTGCCATGCAACTGCGACACATGTAAAACAAGCAGAGAACCACATTTTTATATTTACGAAAATTTGATATATAGATTTGAAAACGGTAAAAAAAATATAGAATGTCTTAAAAAACCTTTTCGTGACGCCGATATTGAAAGTATGCTGAACGGAATAAGATTGTCAGAAATAAGAAGCTTATTGATATATGAAAAATTTGAAGAATTTAAAAATACGTTAAATCAAAAATTTATTGACATTCCATATTCAATTCACAAAAAACAAGTGTCGGAGAGCTATTTTCATGCCATTTTGCACACAATTTTATCTGAAAACGGACTAAATCCTATTTCCGAAGAATCCACAAGTGATGGACGAATGGATTTGCATCTGACAATTGGCGAAACGAAATATTTATTTGAACTGAAAATAAACAACACCTCCGAAAACGCAATAAAACAAATAGAAGATAAAGAATATTATTTGAAATTTCAACGAAACTTCAAAAAAATAGTTCTCATCGGAATAAATTTTGACACCAAAACAAGAAGAATTAACACTATAACACATAAAATTATAAATTAACTCATTATTTCAATGACAGATATACAAATTATAGAACAGATAGAAAAACAATGTAACATAAAATTGAAGTCAATAGAATACTCGCTGTTGGAGTCAAATTCTTTTGTACTGGATTCTAAAAATAATGTTATTAGTTTAAATATTTCTGATGTAGAAATAAGTGATTTATCTTTGATAGCAAATCTCAAAAGTTTAAAAGAGTTGATATTAAATAACAATCAAATAATTGATATATCGCCTATTAAAGCTCTTTTCTCGCGTGATTTTTTTGCTTCCGATTTTAGTTACAATCCGTTAAAATATCCGCCTTACGAAATAGTAGAACTCGGAAATAAAGCCGTAAAAGAATATTTTGAACATTGCGAAATAGGAACAAGTATCCTGCAAGAAGCTAAGATAATAGTCATCGGAGAAGCAGGAGCCGGCAAAACAACTTTCACCCGACGACTGCAAAATCCTACTTGTCCAATGCCACTTGACGAGGAAACAACTTATGGAGTAGATGTGGCAGACTGTCGTTTCATGGCACACAACAACAATAATCTGAAGACACGAATCTGGGATTTCGGTGGACAAAGTATTTATCATGGAACGCATCAATTTTTCTTTAGTGACAAATCATTGTACGTGTTAATTGCGGACACGCGCGAAGAAAAAAGCGACTTTAATTACTGGCTAAATACCGTAGAACAAATTACAGGAGAAAACAGCCCACTGGTAATCCTCCTGAATCGCAAGCATAAACATTATTATCAAATAGATGAAACAGGATTACGGAGTCGTTTTGGTTCAATAATTCGCCGCGTCATAGATACAAATCTCGCAGACTCTTCGCGGATACCCGAACTGCAAGAAATTATTCAACACGAAATAGAATCGCTTCCTCAAATAGGTTACACGCTGCCAACCTCATGGGTCGCCATACGAAAACAACTCGGAGAGATGACCGAAAAATATATCAGCTTCGCCGAGTTCCGAAATATTTGTAAACAACATGGAATTAAAGATGCACAAGTAGTAAAAATAATCTCCCGACTGTTTACAAATATAGGAGTATTTACTCATTTTCCTGATGAAGACTCTTCACTACATGATATTATTTTCCTTGACTCTGATTGGCTCACAAAAACGGTTTATTTATTGTTAAACAGTGAGATAGTAAAAATCAAACAAGGAAGAATCTCTTTTGAAGACATCAGCCAAATATGGAATAATGATGACTTAATTTTTGAAAAGAACAAGTTTATTGAACTATTGAAAAAATTTAGCTTGATATATCGCATCAACGGAAGTGAAAATTATATAGTTCCCGAATATCTGCCGATGTTACAACCTTATCCACGATGGAAATATTTTGAGCAAGATGGAATCTACCAATTTCGCTATTTGTTTGATAATTTCATGCCTAAGGCAATTATGCCTAAACTAATTGTTGCACTTCACCGTTTTATCTATGACAATACACTTGTGTGGCACCGAGGCGTAAATATTGCTAATTCAATAATAAATCCTGATACGTATGCCGAAATATTAGAGACTTACGGCAGAGAAAATAAGTTTGACATCCGTATTTACGGCAAAAAACAAAAAGATTTGTTAAATATAATTATATATCATTTTGATAATATCTTGAAACCTTTTAAAAAACTGACCCATCAAAAATTAGTGCCATGCAACTGCGACACATGTAAAACAAGCAGAGAACCACATTTTTATAAGTACTTATCTTTATTGAAACGTGAAAAAGTAGGAAAAAACACTATAGAATGTGATAAAAGTTTTAAAAATGTTGAGATAAAAACTTTATTATATGGAGTAATTCCTTCGGAACTAAGAAATTTATTATTGAACGAAAAATTTGAAGAATTTAAAAATACGTTAAATCAAAAATTTGGTAGCGTATAAAAATAGTGACCAAAATTCAAATTTACTGATTTTT
>DYQJ01000219.1 GCA_020719345.1 Draconibacterium orientale
CGAAACTCTGCGAGAAATTGATAATCAAATATTTCACGCAGAGTCTCGCAAAGGGAAAAGCGCAAAGTTTCGCAAAGAAGTGTAACCTAACAAATGAAACATGCCATAAAAAAAGCACGAGATTATAAAAATCTCGTGCTTTTTTTGTGTGAGTTATGTCATTTTTTATTCTTCATGAGTTCCATTGATAGTATAAAATAGTTTTCCTTCAATGAATTCGTCAAGTGCTATTAAAGTCGGTTTCGGAAGTTTTTCGTAGAATCGGGAGATTTCTATTTGTTCGCGGTTCTCAAAAATTTCCTCAAGATTGTCGGAGTACGAGGCAAATTCTTCTAATTTTTTAGACAATTCTTGTTTTATTTCTACGGAGATTTGATTAGCCCGCTTTGCTGTAATGACACAGCATCCATATATGTTGCCGGATATTTTTTCATATTCCGCTAAGTCCCTTGTGATAGTTGTTATTGGCGCTTTCGTTTTTTTGTAATCCATATTGTTATATATTAAAATTATTTAAAAAAATTATTTTTTAGATTTAATATTTTGCACTTTATTTTTAGTTTCCTCACTTATTTTATTTGCCTCTTTAACAAATTTTCCGGTGGGGAAATTTTTGATATAAGTTTTATATTTTTTGAGGACTATATTATATCGTTCTAACCTCTTAATATCTATACTGTTATTAGCGTAAATATACAAAGCTTTCAAATTATAGAATAATATTTCTTCTTTATAAGGCGAGTCTGGAAAGTCGTTTATAGAATTTTCAAACGCAATAGATGCTGCATTATAGTATCCGAGGTCGTAGTAGAGCTTAGCAATATTGTAAGACTTTTCTTGTAGTTTGTATCTTAGTTCGTCAATTAATAAGTTCGTAGTGTCTGTTTTGTCGCCTGCGCCATGTTTGTTAAGGAAGATTTCAAACTCTTTAATTGCTTGTAAAGTAGGAGTTTGGTCAAGGGACGACTTCGGGGAGTCTAAGTAATAACAATAAGCTCCGAGAAACATCGCTTCTTCCGAATATTCAGAAATGGGGTATGTCTTGTTAAATACATCAAAATAGTATCCGGCAATAATGTAATCTCTAATTTTATAATTAGCCATTGCATAGAGGAACATTACCTCTTCGCCGCGCGCTTTCCCACGTTCGTGCGGCATTAGTTGGTCGAGGAGCTGGATTGCTCGTTGATATTTTTCGGCTTCATAATATCTTTTAGCTTCCGAATACATTAATTCATAGTTGTCACTTTTCAATATCTTATTGAAAGTCTGTTTATTGCAGCTTGTGGCGATTGCAAACAGTATTAATATTAGAATAATATTTTTTCTCATCATCAAAAATTAAATCATAAACTTATTGCAAAAGTAGTTTTTATTTTTAGAATAAAAAATAAATTTGCAATAAAGATTAAACAATCACTACATATATCCGACAATGATTCCGAGGCATCCTTGTATTCGGTTTTTCTGTTTAGTCGCAATGATCTCTATTTTTACGAGTACTTTTAAGTTCTCACTTTTAGTAGGCGTAAATTCCCAGAAGTTATTTCCAAAACATGCAATATTTTCGCCGGCTTGCGAGGTGAAATATTTAGTTTCTTCTTCTGCGTTAGGGAAATTTTGAAATACCACAAAGCCGTCAGCATCAGTTATTGTAATATATTTAACAAACATATCCATTCCGACTACCGATATTTTATACTTATTTCCTGCTAAGAAAGTTCGTGTAAGTGAGACTGTATCACCTTCGTAAATAATAGGGGCGAGAAAATTTCCGTCCAGCACATAAGGTTCTAATTCATATTCGGCTATCGCTTCTATGTATTCTTGACACTGCGATTTTAAATTTTGAGATAAAAAGAGTAATCCGACGAGAATAGCTAAAAATAATTTTATTTTTTTCATTTTCATAAAAATTTCTTTTCAATATAAATTAATTAGTATAAGTATTTCTAACATTATAGATTTTATCTTTAAGCAGTTTAATTTTTTCCGGTGTAGCATTGTGAGTAACATTAGTCTTAATTCTGTTTATTCCTGCATTTTCATCATAGACTTCTATTTTTTCTATGATAATTAGTTCGTTAAAGATATTTTTTATGTCATATATGTCCTTTAGAATTTCCACAACGTCGGCATTCTGTTTGTAAGTCTCTAATAACTTAGTCAAATTTTCAAGTGCGAGTCGTTGGTCAATAATTCTATCTAAGAGAGTGTTATTTTTATTGTCCTGTTTATTAGATAGTTCTATTGATATGTACAAGCTCTCTATCCAAGCACCTGCAGCAACTATTGCAGCTATTTCTTCTCGGCTGTTCTCTTTCAAAAATGCATCGGAGGAGAAGAAAGTTTCAGCAACGAGTTTTCTTAGTTTCTCGTTATTAGCGATATTATCTTCTATGACCTGCATAAGACTATCCGATACTGCTCCTATAATGTCCATCTTGGTGGCAAGTTGTTTTACTACTTTGAAATAGTCCATTATGTCTTGTTCTTTTTCAAACATGCTTGCAAAGCTCAGGTCGGCGCCGTATATTCCGAGATTAACTGCCATATCTTTGTTGGTATTGTATCTGGACAATTTAGTGACCGGATTTAATATAGCTTTATCATATTCTATCCCTGTTCCCTTAAATATTTTAGCCATCTCCATTGGAGTCGGCAGAGTATAAAAGACCATTTTTATATTTTCGCGTTTCTGGTTCAACGAATCTATTTGATATTCGTTTTCTTGAACGTAATTATTGTTTTCATTATTGCAATAAAAAAAACTAAGCAATAATAAAAAAATAACAGCTATAGACATCAAGTTCTTTTTCATAAGATAAAAGATTAAAATATAATATATTAAGAATAATTCAAGATTGGTGCGAGCAGTTTTTCTGCTCTGTCAATGTCAATATTTTTACGTCTGGCATAATCTATTACCTGGTCTTTGTCAATTTTGCCGAGATTAAAATATTGGGCTTTAGTATTTGCGAAGTAAAATCCGGAGACCGATGCGGCAGGATACATTCCATAGTTTTCGGTAAGCAATATTCCGGTATTTACATTTGCGTCTAATAATTTGAATAGCATTTGTTTTTCGGAGTGGTCAGGGCATGCAGGATAACCTATTGCTGGTCTTATTCCTCGGTATTCCATTTTAATCATCTCGGCGATGCTAATGTTTTCTTCTTTTGAATAAGCCCAGAAGTCTTTACGGATTCGGAAATGCATCAGTTCGGCAAAAGCTTCGGCGAGACGGTCGGCAAGTATTTTGAGCATGATGGCACTGTAGTCGTCCTTGTCTTTTTCATATTTCTCTAACCATTCTTCAATAAAAATTCCGGCAGTTGCAGCAAATCCACCTATGTAATCTATAAGTCCTGAGCTTTTAGGGGCTACAAAGTCGGCAAGTGAAAGGAAGTGACTGTATTTAGAGTCTTTGTCTTTTTCTTCTTGTTGTCTTAGGAACGAGAATCGGGCTATTTCTTCTTTTGTAGTTTCATCTTTATAGACAATAATATCGTCTCCGTCAGAATTAGCCGGATATATTGCAATGACTCCGTTTGCGACAAGCATCTGATTATCAATAATTTGTTTTAGCATTTCTTGTGCATCTTTCATGAGTTTCTTAGCTTCTTCGGCTTTTTGCGGATGATCTAATATTTGCGGATATTTTCCATTTAGTCCCCATGCGTGAAAGAAAAATGTCCAATCTATGTATTTGCTTATTTCTTCTATGGAGAAGTTTTTAAAAGTTCGGACTCCTTTGAAAGATGGCTCAATAATTTCACGTTCTGTCCAGTTGAGCTTAATTTTATTTTCGCGGACGAAGGTTAGCGGATAAACGATTCTCTCTTTTGCTATATATTTTTCTCGGATTCCATCATAAATTGTTCGTATGTTATCTGCATAATTGCTTTCTTTATTGATTAAATTTTTGGCAACGGATACGCTTTTTGAGGCATCTGTTACGTGGATAACATGTCCGGAATATGCAGGTGCGATTTTTACGGCAGTATGAATTTTGGAAGTTGTAGCGCCTCCGATGAGTAGAGGTAATTTGATATTATTTCGTTCCATCTCTTTTGCGACGGTAATCATTTCTTCTAATGACGGGGTAATTAGTCCGCTGAGTCCGATGATGTCCACGTTTTCTCGGATTGCGGCTTCAATAATTTTTTCTACCGGCACCATGACTCCGAGGTCAATAATTTTGAAATTATTACAACCTAATACCACGCTTACAATATTTTTGCCGATGTCGTGAACATCACCTTTGACGGTTGCAAGTAATATTTTACCGGAATACATTTCCATACCTGCTAATTTTCCATCTATTTGTAAATAAGGCATTAAGACGTCTACGGCTTTTTTCATTACTCTTGCGCTTTTCACTACTTGCGGCAGAAACATTTTTCCTTCGCCAAATTTTTCGCCCACCATGTTCATTGCCTCCATCAGTGGTCCTTCTATCAGTGCAAGTGCGGATTTGAATTCTACTTGCGCCTCAGATACATCTTCTTTAACGAAGTCGGAGATTCCTTTTATTAGCGAATATTTTATTCGGTCTAGCACAGCCCAGCTTCGCCATTGTTCTTGCTTGTCTTCTTTTTTTGTATTATCTTCTTTGACGTTTTGCGCATATATGATTAATTTTTCTGTGGCATCGGTAGTTTTATTGAGTACCACATTTTCAACGAGTTCAAGTAAATTTTTCGGGATGTCATCGTAAATAGGTAATGCTCCGGCATTGACTATTCCCATATCTAATCCGGCTTGAATTGCGTAAAATAGAAATACCGAATGGATAGCTTCTCGCACCGTATTGTTACCTCTAAACGCAAAAGATAAATTGCTAATTCCACCACTTACTCTTGCGTACGGCAAATTTTCTTTTATCCACTTTGTAGCATTTATAAAATCTACTGCATAATTATTGTGTTCCTCTATTCCGGTTGCAATAGTTAAAATATTTGGGTCAAAGATGATGTCTTGCGGTTTAAAATTTACTTTTTTGGTAAGAATGTCGTATGCTCGTTTGCAGAGGTCTATTTTTTGTTGATAATCAGTAGCTTGTCCTTTTTCGTCGAATGCCATCACCACTATTGCGGCGCCGTATTTTTTTATCTCCTTGGCTTTATTAATAAATTCGGTTTCACCGTCTTTTAAGCTGATAGAATTTACTATTGATTTTCCTTGTATGCACTTTAAGGCGGCAATAATTACGTTCCAGTTGGAGGAGTCTATCATTATAGGGACTTTAGAAATTTCGGGTTCTGTAGCCACGAGTTTAAGAAATGTAACCATCTCTTTTTCAGAATCCAACATTGCGTCATCCATGCTGATGTCGATGATTTGTGCGCCGACTTCTATTTGTTGTCGTGCTACCGATATTGCTTCGTCATATTTTTTCTGGTTAATTAATTTTGCGAATTTTTTAGAACCTGCAACATTAGTTCGTTCCCCGATGTTGATAAAAGTATTTTCTTTGTAGAGATTAAGTGGTTCTAATCCACTTAATTTCAGTATCTTTTCTTCTTGCGGGATTTCTCTTGGTTTAGCTTTTTCGGCTATTTCAACGAGTTTTTGTATATGTTCGGGCGTTGTTCCGCAGCAACCACCGATGATATTAGCAATTTTATTAGTTAAAAAATCTTTCATTTGGATTTGCATCTTCTCCGGAGTTTCGTCATAGAGTCCGAGTTCGTTAGGTAAACCTGCATTAGGATACGCACTTACAAAAAACGGCGCTTTACTGGAGAGTTCTTCTACATGCAAAAATAAGTCTTTTGCACCGAATGAACAGTTAAAACCGATGCTAAGAAGTTCAACATGTGATAGCGAATTTAAAAAAGCTTCCACTGTTTGTCCTGTTAAAGTTCTGCCGCTTTTATCTGTAATAGTTCCGGATATCATGACGGGAAAGATGCGGTTTCGTTTTTCCATGACTGTCTGTACGGCAAATAGCGCGGCTTTAGCATTTAGCGTGTCAAAAATAGTTTCTATCAAGATAACATCTACATTTCCGGCGAGCAAACCTTTAACCTGTTCGGTATAAGCAAAGACGAGTGCGTCGAAGTCCACTTCGCGTTTAGAAGGGTCATTAACATCTGGGGACATGGATGCAGTTTTATTGGTGGGACCAATTGAACCGGCGACAAATCGTGGTTTGTTGCGAGTTATGTTAGAATATTTTGATGCTTTTTCGCGGGCTAATTGTGCGGCGACATAATTTATTTCGTAGGCATCTTTTTCTAATCCGTAGTCAGCCAGCGAGATGTGGTTTGCATTAAAAGTGTTTGTTTCTATAATATCTGCTCCTGCTTTAAGATATTTTTCATGTATCTCTTTTATTATGTCAGGTTGTGTTAGACAAAGCACGTCATTACAACCTTTTAAATTATATTTGTGTTCTGCAAATCGTTCTCCTCTGAACTCGGTCTCGGATAGACTATATTTCTGTAACATCGTTCCCATTGCACCGTCTAGAACGAGAACGCGTTTTTTTAGCTCGTGTTGTATTTCTTTTGCCATGATAATATTATTAATAATACAAAAAAATTAATTTCTCTATTTTATACTCAAAAATTTTGCCTTAACTTAAAATAAATTAGTTTTAGTTTTTATTTTTTAGTTCCATATTTTTCTAAATTTTGCAAATTTATTAAATTTAGTTATATTAAAATAATTTTAGTAGTTTTTTCTATTTTATTTTTTATGAGTGTTCGTAAAAAATACGAAATAATGGCATGTTTCATTTATTAGGTTACACTTCTTTGCGAAACTTTGCGTTTTTACC
>DYQJ01000402.1 GCA_020719345.1 Draconibacterium orientale
CGGTGGTGTATTCTTTACATAACAAATTGATTGCCGTAAGTTTAGCTTGTTTTTCATCTGCTCCGCCTCCTATAATTGTTCTAAACTCGTCCATTACCATTGAGTTAGTATTAGCATTGAAAGCTTGTACGTGCATTTCTACTTCTACCAGATATACTCCTCCTTGTTTGGTTTTTTTCTTAATTTGTATTCCCCGAACTACTACGGCTATTTTTGCGTCTATAGTTTTTTCATTTTTGACGCACTCTAATAATTCACGATAGTAGTTTATGCTTGCGGTGTCAGTTTCTTTGACTTTACAAACCGGCATAGCATCAACATTTTGTACCGATGTTCGTTTGTATTCTTTATTAACATATTCAGATTGTAATCGCTTACGAGCTTCTTCGTACGATGCGACATCGTTTTTACCTTCTACTGGGTGATATAAAACTACCACGTTATCACTCATGTATTCGTCTATTGCCGATGCAAGACATTCCATTAATTTTACATTAACCTTAGCTTTTTCTATATAAAATTTGTAATTTCCTTTTCCATCTTTCTTTTCCTTTTTAGAAGTCTCCATCACATAGTCGTCAAATTTTATTTTCACAAATTCTTCAGCATGATAAATAAGCACCATTCTTGCGCCATAGTTAAACTCACGATATCTGGAGAAGAAATACTCTACAATTTTTTCTTTAGCAGCTTTTTTTACAGAGTCCATGTCCATTCCGTAAACTTCTACTGGTAATGGAAAAGTCTTTTCTTTTACGTAGCTGTCATTATTGTACGTTTCCCAACATTTAAAACAGATGTCATCATTTGGCACTACAGTAATTGCATCTTCCTTTGTTCCTCCATCTCCATCACTTTTCTTTGTATCATTGTTCATCGGGAAGATAGCATCTTGTTGCGTGAACGCATTAAATCCGAGCATAATCATTAATAAAAACACAAATAACTTTTTCATATATTCCTCCTTAAAATTAAAATTAGTTTTTTAGGTATATTTATTTTTTCTTAACGCAGTAAAAATAATAATGTTTTTTAATAATAAAAAAATTTTATTTTTTTTGTTTATATTATTTTTTTATTTCATTGGTACTCCTAAAAAAGTGATAGTCCCACAAGTAATGCTAAAAATACGTGCTAAATTATTTGTATATTTTTAACTCCGAAAGGAGTTGCACTTTAATAACCTCCGATGCAATCGGTGGATAAACAAAAAATAGTTCCCAACTCCGAAAGGAGTTGCACTTTAATAACCTCCGATGCAATCGGTGGATAAACAAAAAATAGTTCCCAACTCCGAAAGGAGTTGCACTTTAATAACCTCCGATGCAATCGGTGGATAAACAAAAAATAGTTCCCAACTCCGAAAGGAGTTGCACTTTAATAACCACCGATGCAATCGGTGGATAAACA
>DYQJ01000220.1 GCA_020719345.1 Draconibacterium orientale
TGTCGGCTATATTAAACGGACTTGCATTGTCTTGAATAATTCCGCTAATGTTTGCTACTCCGACTAAAATAACACTTTTCAAACAATGATTTTCGCGGGAATGATAAAGTTTTCGTATGGCGTGTAAAAAATCATTTATGTAGTATTTATTAAAATTTTCTATTTCATCAACGATTAAAACGATTTTTTTCTCTGCTATTTTGCGAATAGTTAAAAAAATGCTGCCTAAATCGGTACAATTAAACGGGAAGTCTAATTGTGTAGTCAATTCAAAATTAAGATATTCTATAATATTTGTTATAGAATCATTTTTAAAATCTTCAACATTAATTTTAACCGGTGCATAACCTAATCTGCTTAACTCATCAGATAGTTGTCTGAAGAACGTACTTTTTCCGGTCTGTCGTGGCGCCCAGATGGTAAAATATCGGCTTCGTTCCACCATATCAATACCTTTTTCTATGTAGTTATGACGAAGTAAAGTATAATGTTCCTTAATTATATTTGGACCTGATGTGTTAAAATATCTTTGTCTGTTCATGTCGTATTTTTATTTTTGACGAAGTTAATAATTTTTTTTATATTCTGATTTAATCTATCTAATTCTTTAAAAAATTAACTTTTAACATAATTTTTTTGTAAAATTTTAATGGTTTATCTATAAAAACAAGCGAACATTCTTTAATATTCACTTTTATAATCTTCATAGTTTTTTATTATTTAAAATATTATTTTTGCAAATATACAAAAAAGTTTTTAATTTTTAGATGTTCGTTCTTAATTTTCTGAAAAAAAGCAGTTCCGATTTGACAATTTTTAAAAAGTTGTCATATCTATAAAAAATAAATTATTCTAAAATTAGTTGTTTAATTTTAGAATTATATATTTATCTTTGCGAAAAAGTTTATTTTATGGAAGAGAAATTACAAGAATTTAAGAGGTTATTAGAAATAATGAACATTTTGCGGGAGAAATGTCCTTGGGATAGACAGCAGACATTCGAGTCTATCAGTCCATTATCAATAGAAGAAGTTTACGAATTGACCCAGGCGATAGGCGACAAAGATTATTCGGCGGTAAAAAAAGAACTTGGCGATTTGATGCTTCATATAGTTTTTTATTCAAAAATAGGAGAAGAACAAAATTTGTTTGATGTCAAAGATGTTTTATATTCTCTTAACGAGAAACTTATTTATCGTCATCCACATGTTTTTTCTGATGTCCATGTCAGTGGTTCTGTGGAGGTCTCGCAAAATTGGGAGCAGCTAAAGTTGAAAGAGAAAGACGGCAACAAGACTATTCTTGCCGGTATTCCGCGTCACCTTCCAGCCCTTATTAAAGCACACCGTTTGCAAGACAAAGCCCGCGCCGTAGGTTTTGACTGGGACGAGAAAGAGCAAATATGGGACAAGGTAACCGAAGAGATAGACGAGTTAAAACACGAGATAAAAAACATGTCGCAAGACAAGATGGAGCAAGAGTTTGGAGATGTGTTATTTGCTCTCATCAATGCAGCACGTCTGTACGATATAAATCCAGAAAATGCGTTGGCGCGCACTAATGCTAAGTTTATCAAACGTTTTACTTATATGGAGCAAAAAGTGAAGGAAGAGGGAAAAAGTTTAATAAACATGAATTTAGCAGAAATGGACATATACTGGAACGAAGCAAAAAAATACGACTAACATAAAAATATTTATCCCGATGGCAGAACAATATAGTGGTGTAAAATTTCGTGTCAATTTAATAGCACGCGCAGTTGATTTGGACAAACGAATAGAGTCACTAAAATATTGGTGTTATATATTTGATAAATACCAACTTGCGCCACCTTATTCGGGTGGCTCGTATGGTAATCTGAGTTACCGCGAGAGTTTGTCCGAGAATATTTTTATCATCACAGGAACACAAATAGGCATGAAATCATCGCTCTCCGATGACAAATTTGTTAGAGTAACTAATTGTGATTTTAAAAAACAAGAACTCCAAGCCGAGGGACTTCGTCTGCCATCTTCAGAGAGCATGTTACATTTTGCCATTTACAACTGCCGACCAGATGTAAACGCCATCTTTCATGGTCACTCGCAAGAAATTCTCTCTTCGGTACCAAAATATAATTGGACACAAACAGCACACGAAGAAAGTTATGGAAGCATCTCACTTGTCAATTCCGTATTAGATATTTTGAGTCCGCAAACGGAGTTTTTTATAATTAAAAATCATGGCTTTTTTGCCATCGGCAAAGATATGACAACCGCCGGAGAAATCGCTTTGAAGTATCTTAAGCTGGCTACCGCATAAGATAAATTCCATGAATAATGAATTAATAATTTTTTATTTAATTGCAACCATCTTTTTGTTTTGTTGTCAATAAAGTCAAAAGTTATTATTTTTTAAACTATACTTATCATGAAAAAATTATTGTTTTATTTAGTATTGGGGTCGTTTATGACCTTGTTTTTTAGTTGTAACGACTCTTATAATCAAGATGTAGAGTCCGGTTTTTACACGCATTCAGATACTTACAATGAGGGAGAGGAGGTTCAGTTTTATAATACTTCCGAAGATGCGGTCTCTTTTTTCTGGGATTTCGGCGATGGCGGAACTTCTACCAAGATAAATCCCTCGCACATATATACCAAAGCCGGCGCGTATGAAGTAAAACTCGTGGCGTATGGGCGTGACAACAAAGACGAAACATATTCTATGTTAAATATTACAACCTCTTACAAGCCGACAAAATTAAATGTCCTCGTCCTATATTTCGGAACAGATGACGTTGCCAAAAAATGTGCAGTGGATTTATACGAAAGTCAAACCAATTGGGCTAATTTTGAGAATCCCGTTTTCAAAGGCGAGACTGGAACTAATGGCGAAGTAGAATTTACCGATGTAAAAGACATAGTGTATTATATTGACGCATTTAGATATGTCAGCGACACGAGCTACTACAGCAACGAAAAAATAGGCGTTGCAACAAATCAATTAGAATTAGGAATCACTAACTATTATGATGTTTATATTCAATATATTATAAAACCAGCTGCAAAAAGACCAGAAACAATAGTCAGAATAGTTCAAAGTTCACCGGAGATACGCGCGAAGTACCGTAAAAATAAGTAAACAACATGCTAAAAGATATTATTACAAGTCCTCATAATGAAAGGATAAAATCACTTTTGAACTTGCAAAAATCAAAAGACCGTCACATAAACCGACAATTTCTGATAGAAGGGATAAAAGAAATTAAAAGAGCAGTAAAAAATAATTACATTATAGACAGTATTTATTTTTGTCCGCAAATAATACATTATTCTAAATTAGAAGAAATTTTTGCTAATATCAGGTTGCCAAAAATTTTTGAGGTTAGCGAGACGGTCTATAAAAAAATAGCGTACCGCGAAAATACCGAAGGCATCGTTGCGGTATCTAATATTAAATCTCATGAGATAAATAATTTACATATCGGAGAATGTCCGTTAATACTCGTGATGGAGGCAATAGAAAAACCTGGCAATATCGGCGCTATGCTTCGTAGCGCCGATTCAGTCGGAGTGGATGCCGTTATATTGACTTCGCCGCGCTGCGATTTGTACAATGCCAATGTAGTACGTGCCTCTTTAGGATGTCTTTTTTCGTTAAATATAGCTATTTCCGACAATGAAAGTGCTATCAATTGGCT
Organism: Draconibacterium orientale; assembly: GCA_020719345.1. GTDB lineage: Bacteria > Bacteroidota > Bacteroidia > Bacteroidales > DYQJ01 > DYQJ01. The sequence continues at coordinate 3,683 of DYQJ01000220.1, forward strand.
CAAAAACAATAAAATAAATATTTACACGACAAATTTATTAGCATCGGATAGATATTTTGATGTAAATTTTAGAACTCCCTCTGCCGTTGTCGTCGGCACCGAAGACGTGGGCGTCAGTAAACAATGGATAGAAAATGCACATAAAAATATAATAATACCAATGTTTGGCGAGTCCGATTCGCTAAATGTTAGCACTGCCGCTGCGATAATTATTTTTGAAGCTCGGCGTCAACGTTTGCAATAAAGTATAATGTTTAATGTACAAAAATTAATTTATGGCTTAAATTTTGTTTTAAATATAGCATAAACATTATTTTAGCATGATTAAATATATATTTTTTATACTTTTTTTTGCTTACATCGTCAGTTATTCGCAAGCACAGATTATTAATGTTATAGATAATACGACAAATTTCCCGGTAGGGTACGTAAAAATTTACGGTGACAGTCAATCCGACACTCTGTACACTAACGAAGATGGAGCAGTGGATATCTCGGTTTTTACTGAGAATGCAGTAATTTATTTTGACCACGATTTTTTTAAGCTCGCATTTTATACCAAAGAAGAGCTCATAAGGAAGAACGTTGTTAAGCTAAGTCGAGGCGATGCCTTAAAACAGGAGAACCGCTCTCCGCTTGCGGTGGAAGAATATTCTAAAGACCTGCCGTTTTATGTAGATATTGTGGACTTGAAGGAGAACTCGGTATTTCAAAATACGTCAGAAGACATAGGTGTCTCGCAAAAAGTTATGTATGAGAAAAATCAAGAAGGCGGGAACTCGGTGTTCAGAGGATTGGAGGCAAACAAAGTGTTACTCGTCATGGATGGAGTTCGGCTTAATAACGTAATCTATAGATACGGCAGAATACAAAATGCTATCAACTTTGAAGGAACATTGCTTGAAAGAAGTCAGCAAATATACGGTTCCAGCTTCTTGATTTACAGCACCGATGCCTCCGGAGGAGTTATAAACTATTTTACTAAGCAACCACTATTTGCCGCCGAAGATGAAAAGATAAAATCTAAGATAAACTTCACAAATCAATATGCCACCGCTACCGAGACATGGAGCACAAATTTCAATTTTAATATAGGACTGAAAAAAGTTGCTACTTTTACCGGACTAACTTACAACGACTATGGACGAATCCAAATAGGAAGAAACCGAAGCGACAAAGTCTCCGCTGACTATGGTCTCCACAAATATTATGTAGCCACTGTTAACGGTAAAGATATAATGTATCAAAACCCCAATCCTACTAAATTGATGAACACTAATTATCAACGATTTAACTTCGTCAATAAATTTAGCTTCTATATTAGCGAAAATATAAGTCTGCATACAAATTTTCATTATTCCAACAGCAGTGCCACTGACATTTATAGCGGCATCACTGAGGTGAACGGCAATAATAATAGATTTGCCATCTGCGAATATCGTCCTGCCGCAAATACTTTATTCTCGGTTAATACCGTATTTAAGAAGGCAACAAATTTTTATACTTATTTCTCTATTTTAACTTCATTTCAAAATATTAAAGAATACCGAGTTACCAGAAAGTTCAACAATCTAAAAGAATTGCATCAGTTAGAGAACTTAAAAGTATATTCTATTAATTTTGACTTTATTAAATTAGTGAAAATACACCGACTAATGTATGGAGTAGAGATAGTGCGTAATGATTTGAACTCAGAAGCCTTTTTTCGTGAGATACGAACCAATGACACAACGCCCGGTCTCAATCGGTATCCAACTTATGGAACTTATGCCAATAATTATGCTACCTATTTCAATTTTAAATGGTTATTGCATCCACAATTTATCTTGAATCTCGGAGGCAGATACGAATATATTTATGCTTATTCGGAATTTTCTAATTTGGCGCCGCAGCTAAAGTTAGATTTTACGCAAGTGAGATATAATCACAGCTCGCCTTCTGTTGGTATCAGCTTTGATGCCTATCCTGTAAGCGGAATGATGCTCTCTTTTATCACCTCTACCGCATATCATGTGCCTATTGCAGACGAATATGGAAAGGTCATGGTTAAAGATTTTGTTATTACTGTCCCAAATAATGAACTGCAACCCGAGAAAACTTTAAATTTTGAGATGTCAGTAAATCAGAAAATAATAAAATATTTGAACCTTAATGTTACAGCTTTCAATACATGGCTAATGGATGCGATAGTCTTATCAGAGCATACACTTGACGGAAAAGATAGCATCTACTTCGGAACGGATGGTTATAAAATTGCTACCCAAAAAAATATTAACATGGCACGAGTATATGGAATCTCTTCCAGTTTAAATTATAGTCATTATTTTTTAGAGTCCGATAAAAGATATATCAAATTCAAATCTTCGGTCAATTATATTATAGGACAAAATATAGAAGAAAAAATTTCATTACCTAATATTTCTCCTGTTTTTGGACAAACGTCTATTATTTTTGCGTGGGATAAATTCTCGGCGAACTGCTCGCACATCTATAATGGGCAGAAAAAATACGATGAACTCTCATCTTTAGGACAAGATTATATAGAAAAAGCCGACATAAACGGCTTCATGGCTTGGCAGACATTCAATATATCAATGGCTTACTCGTTCTTTAACCGCATATCTACACAGCTTACTGTCAATAACATGCTTGACACCTTTTACAGGTCTTATGCTTCTTCTATCAGCGCGCCAGGAAGAAATTTTATTTTCACATTAAAAATTAATTTGTAAACTTTAGATTTGACAACTTTTTAAAAGTTGTCAAATCTAAAGTTACAATTTTTCTATTTATTACTAATTTTTTGCCACGAAATTCACGAAAGTTCACGAAAAAACAAAATTCACTATTTTTTTATGTATTTTCGTGTTTTTTTTGCTTTGCGTCTTTGCGTGATAATTAATTTGCCACGAAAATCATTGAAGAACCAATATTTTATTTTGTCCAATTTTATGTGGGTAGCTGCTTCTCCAAAGGACTTTGCGAAAGGTCTTTATAATATTTTTGAACGGTGCTAA
>DYQJ01000221.1 GCA_020719345.1 Draconibacterium orientale
TCTAAGTAGATATTGAAATTGACAAAAAAATACGTTTTAAAACTTTTTTGGCTATCCGTATAAAGTTGGACAAAATAAAATATTTAAAATCACATAGGAACATCGGCTCTTTTATGTTTTTATCTGGTGAGAAATTTGTCCAACTTTATACGGGTAGTCATTTCTTTTAGAAATGAAAAAAATTAATATAGAAAAGTCTATTTTTTCAAAAAAAATATAGACTTTTGCGGGTAATATTTATTCTTTATGAACATGAAAAAATATACGTCAATAGTCATTTTGCTGTTTTTATTAAAAGGAAATATATTTTCGGTACCTGCAGGTCCTCCTTTAAATGGTACGAGTGTTATCAGTCTTCTCACTTGTTCGCCGGGCGAGGAGTTGTATTCGGCATTCGGACATAGTGCTATACGAGTTCATGACTCTATAAATAAGATAGATTGGGTCTTTAACTATGGGACATTTGATTTTAACGCGCCAAATTTTTATTTTAAATTTATCCGAGGCGAATTAAATTATCAACTTACGGTAGAATATTACGATAATTTCATAAAATTTTATAGTTCTAACAATCGTGATGTTTACCAGCAGGTGTTGAATTTAGATAGTCTTGAGCGTCAGATATTATTTGATTATCTGATATGGAATGCCGAGCCGGCGAATAAATTTTATTTATATGATTTTTTCTGGGATAATTGTGCTACTCGGATGCGTGATGCGATAGTTTTGTTATACAAAGATAAAGTTCGTTTTTATGATAAGAAGTGGAGTTATAGTTACCGTCAGTTAGTTGCACCGTATTTAGAGCGTTCACCTTGGATGCGGTTGGGTATAAATCTCTCACTTGGGATGCCAGCAGATAGCATTGCAGATTTGCAGACGATACAATTTTTGCCGGATTATGTTGATACTATTTTTCAAGAGACTATCATTGAAACAGAAATACCAAAAAAATTAATCTCGCAGCGCACGCATATAATTTTTAGTAAAGAAACCGAAAAGTCTAATTTATATAAATATTTGAATCCTACGGTAGTTTTCGTAAATATATTTATTATTATATTAGTAATAAGTATTTTAGAATTTAGATATAAATTTAGGTTTCATTATATTGACAGCTTTTTGTTGTATATAACCGGCGTTTTGGGTATTTTGATATGTTTCTTATGGTTTGGCACGCTACATAGGGCGGCTAATTACAATTTGAATATTCTTTGGGCTTCACCGCTTAATCTTTTTATAGCCATCTTTTATTACAAGATACGGAGTAAGAAATATACAAATATCTATTTATTGATTTACAGCATATTGTGTTTGTTGCTTGTCTGTATATGGAATATTTTACCACAACAATTTGATTCGTCTTTGATATATTTGTTATTGACGATGTTTGTACGTTTTGCGGGAGGATTTTTTTATTACAATAAAAAATAACTTTGCCAAAGTCTAAAACTTTGGCAAAGTTTTAAAATTAATTATTTTTAAAGTTGTTGACTATTTCGTACGTGTCTTGTGCGATAACGAGTTCTTCGTTGGTAGGGACAACAATTACTTTAACTTTAGAATTTATAGTGCTGATTATTTTTTCTGTTCCGCGTGCGTTTTTGTTTACTTCTGGGTCAATTTCTATGCCGAGCCATTCGAGGTCTTTTGTAATACCTTCGCGGGTTACGTTAGCATTTTCACCTATCCCTCCAGTGAGTACAATAATATCTACACCGTTCATGGCTGCTATATAAGAGCCAATGTATTTTTTTACGCGATAGTCGTAAACGTCGAGTGCGAGCTTAGCTCTGTGGTTTCCTGCGGCCATTTCAGCTTCTACTGAACGCATGTCCGAAGATACTCCAGAGATTCCTAATACTCCGCTATGTTTGTTAATCAAGGTGTTAGCTGCCGATACGCCGATTTCTTCTTTTTCCATGATAAAAGTAAGTACTCCGAGGTCGAGGTCTCCGCATCGGGTTCCCATTACAAGTCCTTCTACGGGTGTCATGCCCATTGATGTGTCCACCGATTTTCCATTTTTTATAGCGGCAATAGAAGCTCCGTTACCGAGATGACAAACAATTATTTTTTGAGTATTATAGTCCACGTTTAGTATTTCGCATGCACGTTTTGATACATATCTGTGACTTGTTCCGTGGAAACCATATCTTCGTATTCCGTATTTTTTATATAAAGAATATGGGATAGCGTAAGTATAAGCATATTCGGGCATAGTTTGATGGAATGCAGTGTCGAAGACTCCTACTTGTGGCACGTGTGGAAGTAATTGTTGCATTGCATAAATACCTTTTAAATTCGGTGGATTGTGAAGTGGTGCCAGATTAATACATTCTTCCATCTTTTGTACTACTTCTTCGTCTATCATTACGGAGGAGTTGAATTTTTCTGCTCCATGTACTACGCGATGTCCGACTGCATTTATTTCTTGTAACCCTTTAATACAACCATGTTTTTCGCTTATCATTACTCCGAGAACGTATTCTATACCAGCTTGATGGTCTAGGATTTCCCCTGTGAACTCTATTTTTTCGCCGGATTGTTTTTTGTGTTTCATGACCGACCCCTTCATTCCTATTTTATCAACAAGACCTTGTGCTAAGACTTCGGATGTAGTCATGTTGAAAAGTTGATATTTAATTGATGAACTACCACAGTTCAAGACTAATATTTTCATTTTAATGTATTTATCAAAAATTGTTAATAATAAAGCAATAATATATTATAAAGCAGGTTGAATTTTTTGTCCGTGTGAGTCATATTTATAAAAACCTTCTTGTGCTTTTCTGCCGATGTGATTAGCACGTACGAGTCGTTTCAAAAGTGGTGATGCTTTGTATCTAAGGTCACCAAATTCGGTGTACATGTTATCTAACCAACGTACTACTCTGTCAAGTCCTATTTTATCAGCCATCTCAAAAGGTCCGAGTGGCATTCCCATTCCGTTTTTCATGGCAAAATCTATGTCTTCCATCTTAGCCACTCTTTCCATGAGCAGTTGACTTGCTTCATTTATCATCGGTGCTGCTAATCTCACGGTTATTAGTCCGGGTGACTCTTCTACTTCAATAAAATGTTTGCCTATTAGTTTAGCAAATCGGCGGACGTTTTCGCATGTTTCGTCTGAGGTATAAAAACCTTTCACAATTTCAATAATATTTGCATCCGGTGAAGTAGTAGAGATGTGCATGCTAATGCAACGGTCTTTATATGTCAGCTCGGCGGCAAAAAGAGTAATGGCTATTGTTGTAGAGTTCGTAGCAATAATGGCGTGTGGCGAGACATAGTTTTCTATACTTTTAAAAACTTCTTTTCTTATCTCTCGGCTGTTCTCTCGTTGTTTAGATAAAATAGACTCGATGACGATGTCACAGTCGGCGAAATCTTTATATTCAAGAGTGCCTTTGATTCGTGACATGATTGCTTTCTTTCCACCTTCTGTCATTCCCCAGTGATTTATTTTATCATTAAGCGAGTCGGCAACTTCCTTTACCGCTTGTTCAATTTTTTCTTGCGAGAGTTCTAAGAAGACAATTTCTATTCCTCGCGATGATATCATGATTGCGATTTGTTGTCCTGTCGCTCCGCATCCTACAATACCTACCTTAGCAAATTGTGCTTTAGGTTGGTCTTTTTTGCTTAACCCGTAATTAATAATAGGTTCGCTTAATACTTCTGCCATAATTTTAATATTTTTTATAATTAAAAGATTATTGTTTTTGAAAAATTATTTCATCGCGGCTTGATTGGCAGTTATTGCTACCAGATTTACGATGTCCATAACCGAGCAACCACGCGAGAGGTCATTGATAGGTGCTGCCATACCTTGCAAAACCGGTCCCACCGCTTCTGCCTTAGCAAGACGTTGCACTAATTTGTAAGCAATATTTCCGGATTCTAAAGTTGGGAAAATCAGTACATTAGCTTTTCCTGCAATTTTACTGCCTGGCGCTTTTTGTTGTCCGATGGCTTCTATTATTGCGGCGTCTGCTTGGAGTTCTCCTTCTATTTGTAAATCAGGGTCCATTTCTTTTGCTATACGAGTTGCGTTTACTACTTTGTCCACCATCTCGTGTTTTGCGCTTCCCTTAGTAGAAAAGCTTAGCATTGCTATTCGGGGTTCAAAACCGGCGATAGCACGAGTGGTACGTGCTGTAGCAACGGCAATTTCGGCGAGTTCTCTCTCGGTAGGATTTGGATGAACGGCACAGTCGGCAAATACCATCAGTCCATCTTCCCCAAAGTTGCTGTCGTTAAGCACCATAATAAAAGCACCAGAGACCACACTTATGCCTGGCAAAGTTTTGATATATTGCAATGCAGGACGAATAGTATCGGCAGTAGAGCAAATGGCACCAGCGACCATACCATCAGCATCCCCGGCTTTTATCATCAGTGTACCAAGATAATACGGGTTGTTGAGTTGTTTTAATGCGTCTTCTTTTGTAAGTCCTTTCGCTTTGCGAATTTCTACCATGATATCGGCATACGCATCGCGTTTCGGGAATGTAAGCGGGTCAACTATTTCGGCGTCTTGTATTCTACTTAGCGAAAGTCGTTGAGCTTCAGATTTGATTTTATCATTGTTGCCGATGAGAATAATTCTTGCAATTTTATCTTCTATCAACAATTCGGCAGCTTTTAGGGTACGTTCTTCTTCACCTTCCGGCAATACAATTGTCTTATAACTTTGTTTTGCCTCCTCTCTTATTTTTGTCATTAAATCCATAGGAGTAATTTTTTTGTTATTTTGCAAAAATAATAAAAAAAATTACTTTTTATTTTTTTATTGAAAAAAAATTAAATTTTTAATTTTTCTCCCTCCGACTTGGCAACTATCACTGCTCCGCATGTATCACTTAAAACGTTGACGCTTGTTCTAAACATATCTAATATTCTGTCTACCGCAAGTATAAGTCCGAGTCCTTCGACTGGTAAACCGGCAGAGATTAATATAACGGAGAGCATAATAAATCCAGACATTGGAATAGCTGCCGCTCCAATTGAGGCAAGTAATGAGGTCATTACAATAACAAACTGTTGTGAAAACGAGAGGTCTATGCCATACGCTTGCGCTATGTACATTGCGGCTACACACTCGTAAAGTGCTGTTCCGTCCATGTTGACAGTAGTGCCGAGTGGCAGAGTAAAACCGCATATTTTATTGGAAACTCCCACTTTATTTTGAACACAATCCATTGTAAGAGAAAGTGTTGCGGCTGAAGATGAAGTAGAAAAAGCAGTTAATAACGCGCTGCTCATGGCTTTAAAATGTGCTATCGGACTGACTTTAGCAATAAATTTTAGAAATAAAGGCAATGTAATGAAGGCATGTATAGACAGTCCCAACAAAACTGTTACCGAGTATTTAGCAAGACTTATTGCCGTTTGTACTATATCATCTTGTTCGGAGACCACCTTAGCAACAAGTCCAAAGATGCCAATAGGTGCGAAGCTGATAATAAATTCTACTATTTTCATTATCACTTCGTAAGCCGCGTTGAAGAAATTGCTCATTATATTTTTAGATTTTTCGTTAACTTTATTAATAAAAATGCCAAAAATAATGGCGAAAAAGATTATAGATAAGGTATTTTGTCCGCTTGAGAATGCGGCAAAAATGTTTTCGGGGATAATACTAAAAATGATGTCGCTAAGTGATTTTTCTTGCATCGCTTCTTTACTAACTTCTTCTATCAAATTAAGTTCGGCTCCTACTCCGGGCTTAATGATATTTGATAAAAATAATCCTGTCAAAATGGCTATCAAACTTGTGCTAATATAGTAAGCAAATGTCTTGGCGCCCAGACGTCCGAGATTTTGAGTAGAACCGATGTTTGCTACTCCGGAGATTATGGAGGTCAAAATGAGTGGGACAATTATCATTTTCAATGCCTGCATAAAAAGTCGTCCAGTCCAGCTGACATAGATTACATAATCTTTAAAAAAGATGCCGTAAATGACTGCTAATACCAGCGCAATCAATATTTGCCAAAATAGCGCTAATTTAATTTTTTTCATATTTATCTATTTTTAATTTATCAAAAAGCTTAGTAATGCTAATTCATAAGATTTTAGTCCGAATCCGCTAATTGTTCCACGACAGTTTGCCGATATGAAGGACTTATGTCTTATTTTTTCGCGGCGGAAAACATTTGATATATGCACCTCTATAACTGGAGATTGTATAGATGATATTGCATCTGCTATGGCAAGTGAGGTGTGCGTGTATGCTCCGGCATTTAATATAATCAAATCAAAAGTGAAACCTATTGCTTGCAATTTATTTATTATTTCGCCTTCTATATTGCTTTGATAATAAAATAAATCGTGTTCTTTATACTTTCGTTGCAAGCTAATAAAGTAATTATCAAAAGTTTGTGAACCGTATATTTCCAACTGCCTCAATCCTAAGAGATTCAAATTGGGTCCGTTAATTATTTGTATTTTCATAAAAGTTTAAAATTTCTCTAAATATTTTTTACAAATATGATATTTTTTACTGTATTCACAAAAAATTGGGAACTGTAATTTTTTGGTAGCGTATAAAAATAGTGACCAAAATTCAAATTTACT
>DYQJ01000403.1 GCA_020719345.1 Draconibacterium orientale
CAACTTATATGACCTTATAATTCTTATATGGTTCAAAATTTTGTCCAACTTTATGTGGTTACCCCAAAATACTCAAACGCTTATACAAATCTGGGAGAGCATGAAAATAAAAAGCTTTTTAAATTATAATGTTGATATTAAAAAACAAGACCAACATTTAGAAGAATTTAAAACTCTCAATATCACCGAACAAAAAAAACATCTTTGCGAATTATTAGACAAAAATCAACTTTATGTTAATCTCTCTTCGCTAAACAACACTGATTTTGAATGCACTGACGAAGAAAAAATAATCACTAAAGATTTTTATAAGATTAAATTTCTTAAGAAAGTATCAAAATAATAGGAGTTGTGCGCAAACGCTAATAAAAAAAAGACATCTTATAGATTTATAAGATGTCTCTTTTTTATATTTGAGATATTTTAAATTAACGAAACAACTATTTAATTATCAGTTTAGAATATTGTCTGTCATTTTTGTTAGTAAATTCAAGTATGTAAGTTCCTTTGCTTAGCGATTGTATATCAATAAGTTGATTGTTACTTACGTTGAGTTGTGAGAGAATAGGTTTTCCTGCTATATCATAAATAACTAAGTTATAAGTATTTGCAAGTTTCACTACGAAGTGGTCATTTGCCGGATTCGGATATATCGTTATTTTATTTTCTACCGATTTTATTTCATCTTCTTGATTGGTAATAACAATAGTAAATTCGTCAAACGTTGAAGAGCCGTCATTTGCCGTTGCTCAGATTGTGGCTGTGCCGTTTCCAATGGCAGTGACAAGTCCGTTTTGATTAATTTCTGCAAATTCGCTACCTGTTTTTACTGACCACGTAATATTTTTGTTATCAGCATCTATCGGTAATACTTCGGCATTTAATTGCAAAGTTCCACTCATTACATCAATAAAATCGTTCCCTGTTGATGAAGTGATATTTATTGTATTTACTAATACAGCGTCTTTATTTTGAACGGTTATTGTCCATTCGTTAGTCGTTATATTGTCTTGTGCAGTAACTTTGTAAATTAACGGTGTTGTAAAATTATTAATTGTTACGCCGCTTGTTTGAAGAACATCATTTACAGTAGCTTTAGCACCTTGCGAGAGTTGAAAATTTGCAGTGAGCATGTTTAAAGCTGTATTATAAGGCATTGTTACTAAAATAGTTCGTTCGCTATTATTTATTATAGCATTTCCTATTTGATTAGAAATATTGTAACTAATAATATCTGTTTCTGTGCTTGCCATAGTTTGAACTGTTACTGTCCATGTTTGCAAATTAGTTCCGTTTTCGGCTGTAATAACGTAATTTACTGCATTGGTAAAATTATTGGTAGCGTAAAATAATGGTGACTAAACACGCTATTTATTTTATTT
>DYQJ01000222.1 GCA_020719345.1 Draconibacterium orientale
ATTTCTTAAATCCAAAATCAGTATATGGATTTATATATGTTGACTCAGGTTTTACTAATATGTTACTCATTTTATGTTTCGTTGTTATAAATTTTTACTTTCGCAAAGTTACCAAAAAAATGTTATTAATCAAAAAAGTTGTAGAATAAATAAACAGAATAAATAAATTTATTGGTAGTGTAAATTTTTAAGTGATAAATTTTTTGAACCATATAAGGCATATAAGCACATATAAGCTTTATATATACTTATATGCCTTATATGGTTTAATTTTTTCATATAAATTAGGATAGGTATTATCACTGGAAAAATTACAGTTCCAAAAAAAATAAGGTTTTTTTCTTAAAACCTTATCTTTTGTTCAAATCTTAGTAAAAAAGAGGTTATTCAAAATGAGATGTTTCCGAATTTGTAATATATAGAAATGGCGCCGTTATAACCTAATACTTGATGTTTATAAAATCCCAAATCTACTGCGAGTCTTTTGACGGCGTATCCTATTCCGAATGAATTTCTAATAGGATATGTAGATATTCCAGTTCTGAGATATATATTTTGTAATATATTGTATTCTATTCCTGCTTTTATGGTTTCTCGTCTGTCTAAGTGTTTTTCTATTTCTGCGGAAAGTAATACTTTGTTTGCGAAATTATAAGCTGCCCCTAATCTAAAAATAGTAGGCATCTTCATGTCATCTATTTTGGTTATTTTTGTTATCCATGGGTTGAAGATGTGCATTCCTATTTTTAAATTGTTTATCGGTTCGGCGATAATACCTATTTCTGCAACAGCTACTCCAATGTTTCCGTATTCAGCTTGTTGAAAGAAATTAAAATAGTCCAGCTGTATTCCGCAGGCAATATATTCCGAGAACTTTTTAGAATACGCCAGCCCTATTTTCATCTCGTTGTATTCGGAGAATCCAAAATAAGTATAGTCTAAACCAAAAGTTCCAGTATTAGTAGGTAATGCAAAAGCCAGGGATTTGACGCCGAGTTCTTGTATTCCGAACCAGTTTTGAAAATAAGTTGCTAATGTGGTGTTATTCAAATAGTCTAAACCAGCTTGATTATGAAAAGCTGACCATATACTTGGGACAGCCACTGTTGCGTTAGCCATCCCTAATGCGCATGCTCCTGTCGGGAAGTTGTCCGCTTTAGCATATTTAAAAAACACGAGACAAATAATGAATATAAAGAAATTTTTTTTCATTGTTATGAATGATTTTACTTAGAAACAGCTTTGTTATTAAGCAACTTATATAATTCGCCTAAGTCGGGTGTTAAAATAATTTCAGTTCGTCTGTTCTTAGCTTTACCATCTTGCGTGTCATTGGTTTCTACCGGATAAAATTCGCCTCTACCAGATGCAGTTACACGTTTTGCGTCTACGCTATGTGATTGTGTTAATATTCTCACCACAGCAGTAGCTCTTGCCACGCTTAAATCCCAGTTGTCTTTAAATTTGTCATTTTTGATAGGAACGTTATCAGTGTGTCCCTCTATTTCTATTTTGATGTCTTTATTTTTATTTAAGACTTCGGCGATTTTTTTTAGGGCGTCATTCCCTTTTACTTGTACTTCTGCTTTACCTGATTCAAATAACAGCTTGTCTAACATTGTTATATATAGTTTGCCGTTTTTTGTTTCTATTTTTAGTTCGTCGGCATTGAATCCGAGGAGTGCATCTTTGATGACTTTATTAATAGCATTTACAATAGAGTCTTGCTTGTTGAGTAGCGCTTGTAGTTCTAAGAGTTCTTTCTTTTTGGCTTCAAGTATTCCGCTTTGGGAGATAGTTGTGTCCATCAGAGTATTATATTTTGCCAGCAGGTCGCTATATTGTTTGTCGGTATTTGCGAGTTGCTCTTTTAAACTTTTATTAACTGTGGCGGCAGTATCTTTTTCGTAGCTTAGTTTGAGCAGCTGTTTATGTGTTCTAAATCGGTCGATAAGGAATAGCGCCGATAATCCTAATAGGAGTATTAATAGAACAATTATCCATAGTCTTCCGTTTCCTCGTTTTTTGTTTTCTTCAGTTGTATTCTCCATGTTGTAATAATTTTATAGTTAATTAATTATATTATTCCATCTAATTATCAAATTATCTAATATTTTTTCGTACTTATCAATTTCTTCGAATAGGTCAAACTTTTCGTAGTCAAAAATATGTTTTTGCTTTGCGAATAATTTTTTGTAGTATTCAATGCCTTCTTTCAGATTATTTTGATAGTTCTTATAAAATTTTTCTTCTAATGGGTGCGTCGGCAATCTAAGGTTGTCCAAATAATTTTTGAAGTTATCTAAGTATAGTCCGAGTTCTTTAATAAACATATTCGGTCTGTCAGTTCGTTCAATAATATTTGTTCTTCCGTAAATGTGGTCAGTCATCTCTTTTAAAGTGACTTTTTTATTGAAGTATGCCAGATTTGGTCCTGGGCATATAGATACTGCCTGTCCTTCGGATTTGGTGTCTAAGTTGTACTTTAATAGTGCCGATGTTCCCAGTCCCACACATATACAAGACTTTGCAATAACTTGTTTATATTGTCTGTTGAATTCTTCTTCGGATAGATTTTGTTTTTTTAGTTCGCTTATTTTTAAAGTCTGATATTGTCGGGATGCGAGACAGATGGCGTTTTCGGTGAACTCAAAATTTCCGGCGGAGAACATTTTTGTGCAAAGTGTTCCGGGGGTGTTGTTGTTTATAAAGTTATCCCGTTCTTTGTCTTTAGTATTGTTTTTCAAATTATTGAAAGGAACTTGAAGCGGGGATATATTACTAAGATATAAATCTTCTTCGGTGGCGTTAATTAACAGTTGTCTGGTTTTTTCGTCTACTGCGACGATGTCTTCTACTAATAGGAAAGGTGTTCCCCAACCTACAGAGTCAACTTGGTAATAATCAAGTAAGAAATTATGTTCTTGACTTGTTCCTACTCCTCCTTGTGCGGTTATTTTTAAAGGTAGCACTTTGTTTGGGATTTTGCATTTTTTTTCGGCGAGTCCGAGTTTGAGTATCTCAAAGGTATTTTCTGCGAGTTCGTTTCTTGAGTTTTTAAATTCTTCTAATATAGGTCCGAGCAAATATCCTGCTGTAGCAAAAGCATGTCCTCCACAATTTAGTCCGGACTCTACTCTGTATTCGGAGACCCATAAACCTTTTCGTGCGAGGAATTTACCTTGTATCTGTGCGGAGCGATAGTCGCTGACTTTTAAGACAATTTTCTTTTTCAAGTATCCGTTTTCGTCTGGATAGAAGTCTTCGAAATTTTCTAGGTAGCTGTACAGTTTAGGATTCATTCCTGAGGATAGAATGACAGAGGAGTTGAGATTGCTTAGCGCGAAACCTCGGAGTGCTGCTCTACCGTCATTATGTTCTTCTTCTAGTTTTATACCGTCAATAAAGTTTTCTTTGTCCATCTTAGTCATGATGTTCACATCTATTGAGCCGCGGGTTAGATTTTCGTCTAGCCATTTCTTAATTTCTTCTGTGTCGTTCTTTTTTTCAAATTTATTGTAGAACTCTTTTTTCAAGTCGGCAAGATTTGGCAATAGTTCAAAATATCTTGCTATTTCTTCGGTCTTCTTAATGAAAGAATTTTTTAGTTCTTCAAATTTATTAGTAACGATACTATCTAATAGATTAAGATATTGCGTTATTCGTTCGGCACGCGAGCCAATTTTATTTTTTTGTATGTGCAAATAAGGATAGTCATAAATCTTACAATAATATTCACGTATTTTTTCTATCAAAATATCATCAACGAGTGAGATTACCGATGAGATTCCAAGATGTGCAACTCTAATAGGTGTGTCAATGGTATATCCTATTCCCATTACGGGTATATGAAAAGTGTGTTTGTTACAATTATCTTTCATCTTAAAATGTTTAATTATAAAATAATTCGCAATTTATAAATATTTTAATAATTTTTAAAAAGTATTTATATTTTTTTCTAAATATTAAATTTCATTTGTTAATAAGTTCTTTTTTTTTGCTGCATGCTTAGCTGCGAGGTGTGCTGTAGAGAATGCTATTTGCAAATTGTATCCTCCGGTATCTGCGTCATTATCAATGATTTCACCTGCAAAATATAGTCCTTTGATTATTTTGGACTCCATTGTTTCCGGGTTTATCTCTGTTGTAGGGATTCCTCCGGCAGTTATTATAGCTTCTTTAAAAGAGCGATTTCCTTCTATGGTGAAGGGGAAATTTTTTAATAAGTTCAAAATTTTCTTTCGTTCTATCGCATTAATTTGATGTCCTTCTTTTTGGATGTCTAATTCTAATAGTTCAATAAATATGTCCGTTAATTTTCCGGGTAGCCATAGTTTTAAAATGTTTTCTATTTTGCGTTTTCCGTTTTCGTTGAGGTCACGCACGAGTCGGTCGTCTAATTTTTGATGGTCAAGTGCTGGTTTGAGGTCTATTATAATTTGCGGTTTGTTTTGTTTTATCAATTCGGCTACGGCAAAACGGCTCATTGTGAGTATAATAGGACCGGAGAGTCCGAAGTGAGTAAAAAGCATTTCTCCAAAGGATTCGGTTATTTTTTTATTGTTTACCCACAGCGAAGCGGCAACGTTTTTTAAGGTAAGCCCTTGCAGTTTTTCCGCTATATTTCCTTTTGTTACCAGCGGGACGAGTGCGGGCATTATTGTTGTAACCGAATGTCCTATCCGTTTGGCAAGTATGTAACCGTCTCCGGTGGATCCTGTGGCAGGATATGACTTTCCTCCGGTACAGATTATAACATTGTCGGTGTTAATTGTCTCAAATTTATTATTATGCAGAATTTCTACTCCGACAGTTTTATTTTCGGTAGTTAAAATATTTTCTGCTTTTGCTTGGAACAATATTTCTACTTTATGTTTTTCTGTTATTTTCAAAAGTGCATCTAATACATCTGCTGCTTCGTTTGATTTAGGAAATACTCGGTTGCCTCTTTCGGTCACTGTTTGCACGCCATATAAGTTGAGCATTTCTATGAGTTCTTCGTTAAAGAAGTCGTTAAAAGCATGTTTTAAGAATTTTGCGTCAGGATGAATATGTTTATAAAATTCAGTTTTTGCGTTCATATTAGTAATGTTACAACGTCCTTTACCGGTGATGAGCAGTTTACGTCCTGGCAGTTTCATCTTTTCTATGATAATAACTTTTGCACCTTGCGATGCAGCATATCCTGCTGCGGTCAAACCTGCGGCACCTGCACCTATAACAACTATATCATATTTTTGTGGCATGCTTTACAATTTAGTTCTATTTTAAAATTTATTTCTTCGTTTATAAAAGAGCCGAAATATTTTAGGAATTCTATCTATGTAAATAGTCTGGTAAAAATATTCTTTAAATCCGAGGTTTCGTAAAAACAAATCCGTGTGCTTAAAATTTTTAGAAATGACATTTAAAGTCAGGTCTTTTTCGCTGTTTTCTTGTATAAATTTATCTAACAGAAGTATAATCAATTCGTTAGCAAATTCGCCATTTTGTTTGGCAAAAATGAGAAGGTTCACTTCATTGTTAGAGAAAATAAAATATGCTACGGCTATTAACGTGTTTTTAGAGTTATAGATGCAACTTATTTGAGAGAACTTTCGTGCCTGTGAGAGTGACAAAAGCTGTCGTATCAAATTGTAGTTGTTTTCATGATTAGAATAATTAACTTGTTTTAAGAAATCAACAAATACAGAAGGCATTATGCCGCTTGTGATGTAGAAGTTCTCGGCTTTAAATTTATTTAATATTATCTGAACTTCGTGACTATAATTTTTAATTATCTTATTGTAAGGAGACACGAGGTCTATGGCAAAAATGGAGTTCTTCTCAACAGAGATATTTTTGGAAGACAGGGCATTGTATTTGTTTATATCTATTTCTATGATTTTATATTTTGTCGGTATCGCCTCAAAAAATCGGTTCATATCTTCTTGTGTGATTATTGTCGGGGAGAAGACGCCGAGATAATTTATCAAATTTGGGTGATTCATAATATAATAATTAAATTTTAGGTCATAGATTATCGGCATCACTTTCAAGTAGTCATCTTCTACGAGTGCTTCCCACGCTCCGGACATCAGGTCGAGGTACCACGAATAAGCAAAAGATGAGCTGTTCAGCGACTTAGAAATGCAGCTGTCCCATTTGATAAAATCTATCTCGTTGTATTTTAAAAAGCGTATAGACAAAATAAGATATATTAAAAAATAATTACTAAATGCAAATATAAATATTTTTTGAAATAATAAATTATTATATCAAAAAATAATTTTACTTTTTTTGTTTTCTATTTTTAAGGCACAATTTTTATGTTATTCAACCCTTTCAAAAGTCTTCGACTATTTGAAAGGTTTTTTATCTGCTTAACCCAGCCAGCGTGAAAAAACGCTGGCTGGGCTTGGGGGATTTGTTTTCTACCAATATTTAATCCCTAACGGGATTTTTTTTTAGTCCCGTTAGGGACAAGATATGGGTAGCTTGGGGGATTTGTTTTCTACCAATATTTAATCCCTAACGGGATTTTTTTTTTAGT
>DYQJ01000404.1 GCA_020719345.1 Draconibacterium orientale
AGTTACCGATTTCTATAAGTTCCATTAATTCCATTTCATTTTCAATGCACTAAAAATGAAACTAACCTAAAAAATAAATTCTACTATTTCAGTGAGTCCCATGACTTATACACCCCTCTATGGTGTCTCAATTATCTTAAGGTCCTGCTTATCAAAGCTCAGCAGATCATTCAACGTCTCCTTATAGATCTCCAACATAGAGCATTGGATCATATAATCAGTGTCCATTTCTTGTGAGTTCAGTATCTGCGAGAACATTTCCCTAGAAGCGCGTGGCACTATTCCTTACTTCTCAGGATTTGACAAGTCACCGTATATTGTAAAAGTTTTTCCAGAGCCGCTTTATCCATAGGAAAATATTGTACTATTAAAGCCAGAAAGCACTGAAGTCATAGACTCATAGCCTATATCCTCGTAGATTTTATACTAGGGAGTCTCAGGGTCATAGACTCGGTCGAGAGTGAATACTAATTCTTTTTTCTCTTTTTAATAATCGTCATGATAAATCAAGACCACAGAGTCCTGCGTTGGGTAGTAAGCGATTTCTTATCCTATGTTCTTTTAAGTTAGCTCGTTTTCTTGCTAATTTGTCGGGCGAAAGCGGGCTACAGTTTTTATGTGACGCTCCCCTTCTTTTTTAGTGTATAGTCCAGCTTGATAGGATTTCTCAGAACCCTAGAAGAATTCTTCAAAGTTAATTATTATTCTTATTTTATACATGTTTCCACCAGAAAATCCTACTATTTTTGCTCTTTTGCAATGTATTTCGGAATTACTTCGCTTTAGTGCATAGGAGCTACTACCCTTTTTTCTTTAATTTCATGATTAGATATATTCAGAACATTGGGTTCTATTTTTTTGAGGTTGGTTCCCGAAACTAATAAGGTTTAAAAAGAAAAAGTAACAGTATTAAGGATGTTTCGAATGTTTTTTAGCTTTTATATTTTATTTTAATTTTTCAATTTGCTATCGTCCTTAGCTCGGTGTCCCGCTTATCTAAAAGAATTTTATTTTCTATTAATAATTATTTACATTATAGGACTTTGTTTCTGTATTTGAATGATCGAAATAGCTCGGGGGTTATATTAATTCTGTAGATTTTTTTTCTTTACTTTGAGCAGGCATTATTAATGTCTCTATTTATTGTAAAACAAAACACAAAACTTTTAGTATGGCCATCATCTGCAATAGGACAAGAAGTTTAAGATACTATCCTTTAATTTTTTTTTATATTGATGGTGACTTTTTATTTACTACTTCTTGACTGTTAAACAATTAACGATTAGTTTTTTGTGACACTTTAATTATTTGATTTTGATTTCAGCAATGAATTTTACAATAAATAACTTTGAAAACTATATTAGTGAATT
>DYQJ01000023.1 GCA_020719345.1 Draconibacterium orientale
AAAATAAAATAAATAGCGTGTTTAGTCACCATTATTTTACGCTATCAAAATATTGGTTCAATTTGCTTTGCGTCTTTGCGTGAAAATTAATTTTCCACAAAAATCATTGAAGAACCTTTTTAAATAAGTCGCAAAGTTTTAAAATATTGGTTTAATTTGCTTTGCGTCTCTGCGTCTTTGCGTGAAAATTAATTTTCCACAAAAATCATTGAAGAACCTTTTTAAATAAATAGTATATTCATTTCCATTTTAATATTAATCTTAATGATAAACTAAATGATAACAGAAAATATAAAACATATTTTTGAAAACTGGGCAGAAGCAAAAACTGAAAACATTCTCAAACTGCCACTATCTGGCTCGCCACGAAGTTATTTTCGTCTGACAGCCAATAATAAGACCGCTATCGTATGTTGTAATGATGATATAAAAGAAAATCAGACGTTTATATATTTTTCTAAACACTTTAAAGAACTAAATATAAATGTCCCTTCTATTTTTGACGTTTCAAAAGACTATTCTTATTATCTACAACAAGACCTCGGTGAAAAAACTTTATACGACATCTTGACCGAAAATAATTTTGTCTATAATCAAAAGATTATTGAGATTTATCAAAAAACAATAAACCAACTCCTAAAAATACAAATTATCGGAAATCAAAATCTGGACTACTCTAAAGCTTTCGCTCGTCCAAACTTTGACAGACAAGCAATTATCTGGGATTTAAACTATTTTAAATATGATTTTGTCAAAATTTTAGACATACCCTTTGACGAGCAACGTTTAGAAGACGACTTTGATAATTTTATTCAACTTATTTTGACCGAGAAGAACTGCCATTTTATGTTTCGCGACTTTCAATCACGAAATATTATGATACAAAATAACGAAGTTTTTTTCATTGATTATCAAGGCGGAAGGAAAGGCGCCATTGAATACGACCTCGTATCATTACTCTTCGACGCAAAAGCGGTGATGCCGATAAACATAAAAAATAATCTCACCGAATATTATCTACAAGAAATAGATAAATATGCAGAAATAGATAAACTGCGGTTTACTAAATTATTCCCGTATTTTGCAATCTTAAGAGTTTTGCAAGCACTCGGAGCATACGGATATAGAGGACTAATTCAAAAAAAGATGCACTTCATCTCAAGCATCCGTTTTGCAATCAAAAACATAGCCGAAATATTAGAGAACTATAATATCACTGACGAATTTAAAAATCAATTTCCCGAACTCGCAAAAATTTTTGAACATCTATTTTTTAATTCCGAATACAAAATAACTGACACACACGAAGATACGAAAAATTTTAATATCAACATAAAAAGTTTTTCCTACCGAAACGGATACCCTGCCGACAATTCAAAACATGGCGGCGGTTTTGTTTTTGATTGTAGAAATTTATTCAACCCCGGAAGAGACAGCAGATATAAAGAATTAACCGGCTTAGATAACGCCGTACATAATTTGTTGGAAACCGACAACGACGTACAAATATTTATTACGGACATCTTTTTGTTAATAAAAAAAGTTATCCGCAAATATAAACAAAAAGATTATGACTATCTTGCAATTTCTTTTGGTTGCACCGGCGGAAAACACCGCTCCGTATATTGCGCCGAAAAATTGAACAAACTATTAACTAACGAACTTAAAAATATTAATATAACGGTCACGCACCAAAATTTGACTACCAAGATATGAAACAGCAAGAGTATCAAACAATGTATCACTTTGAAGACAACTATTGGTGGTACAAAGTATTACACGAAATAATAGAGCATTATATTCATAAGTTCACAAAAAATGATTTCACTAAGAAAATCTTAGACGCCGGATGCGGAACAGGAAAATTGCTTAGTAAATTAAAAGACTTCCGACACGCAAGCGGATTTGATATTTCGCAAGAAGCCATAAATTTTTGCAAACAACGTAAATTAGACAACGTCAAAGTGCAAGACATAAATACGTGGAACAGCGAAAATAACTTTTATGATATTATTGTCAGCGCCGATGTCATCTGCTCCATCGGAATAGAAGACGATTTGAAAATTTGCGAGAAATTTTATAATGCCCTTAACAACAACGGAATCCTGATACTTAATTTGCCGGCACTTGATATTTTATCCCGCAACCATGATAAAGCGGTATATATAGCTAAAAGATACAAACGAAAAAAATTCATCTCCGAATTGCAAAAAATAGGGTTTAACATTAAATTATCTACTTATCGTCTCCCGTTTTTATATCTTATTATATTGTTATTAAAGCTAATAGAACCGAAACAAACACTCAACGAAGCAAAATCAGACCTCAAAAACCTACCCACATTAGTAAATTCATTCTTCTTATTTCTCAGCCGAATAGATAATTTCTTTATCAAGTTAGGAATCCCTAATTGGAGAGGAAGCTCGCTTTTTGTGATAGCTGAAAAAAATATTAAGATATAAATTTTTTTAATAAACAAAAAATACTAATTTTGGCAAAAATTATAAAACATAACAAAATGATAGATACTATTAAACAACATATCGCAGAACTAACTGATTTCTACACTGAAAGTGCCGAAGAACTGGAAGTATTTAGAATAAAATACATGTCCAAGAAAAATGGAATAGTGACTAATTTATTTAACGAATTTCGCAATATTCCCAACGACCAAAAAAAAGAGTTCGGACAAATATTGAATCAGCTAAAAGCGCTGGTAGAAACAAAACTTGAAACTCTCAAAACCAAAGTAGAAGATAAGAGCGCACAAAAACCCGACCTGGATTTGAGCTTAGAAGCTTACTCAAGACCACTTGGAACTCGTCATCCACTTTCTATCGTCAGAAATCAAATCATTGACATCTTTGCCAGAATAGGTTTTACTATCTCCGAAGGACCTGAAATAGAAGATGATTGGCACAATTTCTCGGCGCTAAATTTTCCGGAAGAGCATCCGGCTCGCGACATGCAAGATACATTTTTTGTATCCGACAAAAATGTTCTTTTGCGAACTCACACTTCAAACGGACAAATTAGAGTCATGGAGACACAAAAACCGCCGATACGAATAATTCTACCCGGCAGAGTATTTAGAAATGAAGCTGTTTCGGCTCGCGCTCACTGTATTTTCCACCAAATAGAAGGACTTTATATAGATAAAAACGTCTCTTTTGCTGACCTCAAACAGACTCTAATGTATTTTGCAAAAGAGTTCTTCGGGGAACAAACAAAAATCCGCTTGAGACCGTCATTCTTCCCTTTCACTGAACCATCGGCTGAAATGGACGTAACATGTTCTATTTGTCAAGGAAAAGGTTGTAATGTATGTAAGCACTCCGGCTGGTTAGAAATTCTCGGCTGCGGAATGGTAGACCCAAATGTATTAGAGAATTGCAAAATTGACAGCAAAAAATATACAGGATTTGCTTTCGGAATGGGAATAGAACGAATTACAATGTTAAAATATGGAATCAATGACCTCCGACTTTTTTTTGAAAATGATTTAAGATTTTTAAAACAATTTTAACATCTTAATTTTGGCTACCGAAAAAATTAAAATACGACTGATTAATAGTTATATAACTTCTACGATTAGCTTAACATTGGTGCTGATGCTACTGGGATTCTTATTGTTACTGATTTTCAATTCCAAATCGGTAACAAAAAGAACGAAGGAGAGCATCACCGTCTCTGTGATTTTAAAAAATACCGCAACTGAAGCAGAAATATTAGAACTACAAAAAAAATTAGATGCCTCCGAATACTGTAAAAGCACACAATACAAAACAAAAGAAGAAGCCGCAAACGAACTAACTCAAGAACTCGGCGAAGATTTTGAAAGCATATTAGAGTACAATCCGCTACCGGCATCTATAGATTTTAAACTTTACGAAGAATACGCAAACCTTGACAGCATCGCGAACATAGAAACGAAACTGACAAAAGAAAATATTATTACCGACATATTTTATCACAAAGCGCTATTAAATACCGTTAATAATAAATTAAATGCCATTACTACCATTATTTCTTTTGTAGGACTAATATTCTTTTTTATAGCAATATTCCTGATAAATAACACAGTCCGACTGACACTATTTGCTAAGCGATTTATTATCAAGACGATGCAACTCGTAGGAGCAACTAATAATTTTATAATGAAACCGTTTTTAATCAAATCATTATTTCATGGAGCTATCAGCAGCGCTCTCGCCATTATTTTGTTGATAATAACAATTATATACTTACAAAATAACATAGAAAATATAACCCAAATAACGAGTCTGGCTATCACGTTTGTATTAGTCTTTTTAATAGGAATTACAACAACTCTAATATCTACTTATATATCTATTATACAATATATTAACACCAAAATAGAAAAATTATATTATTAAAAATTTATGCTTACAAAAGAAAAAGTACTAAAAGACACTACACAAGAGCAAGATGAGGGATTTGCTTTTGGAAAACAAAATTATCGTCTGATGGCGATAGGGTTTGCTATTATTGTTTTAGGATTTATCCTCATGACCGGAGGTGCAAGCGAAGACCCGAATGTCTTTAACGAAGAAATTTTTAGCTTTCGCCGAATAACGTTAGCGCCACTTATCGTGCTGGCAGGTTTCATCTTTGAAATATGGGCTATTATGAAAAAACCAAATAATAATTAATTTGTAAACAATTATTTAACTTTGGTATATACATTGTAGTAAAATTTACATAATTAAGTGCAAAAAATGTTCATGCTACAATAAAATTATTACAGTGATAGATACAGCAAGATTTTCAAATATTATTGGTGATGCCGCAAAAATACAGTTAGAGCATAGAATTTTTACAGCTATTTGTATGATTTCTTTTCTAACTGCTTTTTTTATTGCCTCCATTAATTTTTTATTTATTCCCGTAAGCTTAATAACTTACATAGCTCTGGCAGCTTTTTTTATTAATCTGGCATTCTATTTACTTGCCCGATTTAAGCAAATATATTTATATTGGCTCTTTATCATCTGTGTACTAATAACATTTTCTTTTGCATGGATAGAAACGCAAGGTCCGTTTGGAGCAGTCAATTATCTCTACGTGATGATATTGCTGCTGCTCATCAGCTTCTCCCCGCAAAGACGTCATCTGTTATTGTTTGTGCTTGTAGTATCTAATCTTGTAATCCTCAACTGTATTTACAATATGGAACTCATAGATATAGTCAACGATTTGCATCTCTCAAAAAGATATTATGCTAATATATCATTTACTCTGGTTTACGTACTCATCTTCACGTCTTTTGTCTTCTCTAAAATAAAGAAAAGCTACGAGATAGAACGACTGAACGCCGAAAAACAACGACACGAACTTAATTTGCAAACCATAGGAATCAAAGAAAATGTTAAATATGCAAGTATTATACAACAAGCTATTTTCAATCAAGAACGCGCATTGAAAAAAGTATTCTACAACTATTTTATCCTCTGGAAACCACGCGATGACGTCAGCGGAGACTTCTACTGGATAAAACAACTTAACAATAAAGTTATTATTGCGGTAGGAGATTGCACAGGACATGGAGTATCGGCTGCCTTCCTTAGCGTAATGGGCATGTCTTTTCTTAATGAAATTGTTAAAGCGTATCTTTCGCCTGCCGAAATATTGCTAAGACTGCGAAGAAAAATGAAAAAGTCGTTACAACAATCCTCCGACAACGACATCTTTGAAACCAAAGACGGATTAGATATGTCTTTGTGTATCATCGACACCGAAAGCTTTGAGATGGAATTTGCCGGCGCTTTTCATTCTACTTATGTTATCCGTAAATATGACAACGACACAAAAGTAGAGGTCATCGAATTGAAAGGTGACAGACAACCCGTAGGTGTATTTGTTGCCGAAACCGAGTTCAGCGACCAGGTCATCGCCTTAAAAATAAACGACTGTATATACATGTTCTCTGACGGATTCTACGACCAATTCGGCGGGGAAAAAAACACCAAATTGTTATCTAAAAACTTTAGAAAACTCTTAGAAGAAATGCAACTTATAACCATGAAGTTCACCGACCAAAAAGAATACCTAAGTGATTACTTTAATCAGTGGAAAGGTACAAACGAACAAATAGACGACGTCCTTGTACTGGGATTTAAAATAAGCAAATAATTTTTTTTTTTTTTGATTATTGTACAAAAATCATTTTTTTTTATCTAAATATTGATTATTTTTGGAGAATATTTTTACAACATTATAAATAAAAAGATATGGCAAAAGTTAGAGGAGCTATAGTTGTTGCGGTAGAAAAATGTAAGGGCTGTGGACTGTGTGCTAATTCGTGTCCTGCCGACGTCATAAAGTTAGAGAAGAAGGTCAACGCGAAGGGATACAATTACGCATACATGTTCAATCCTGAAGCATGTACAGGTTGCACCAATTGTGCTACTGTTTGTCCGGATAGTGTGATAACAGTCTATCGTCTGAAGGCAACCAAGAACAACTAATATCAAATAAATAAAGTTAAAAACATTTAAACAACATTAAACATAATGGGTGAATTAAGATTAATGAAAGGCAACGAGGCAATCGCCGAAGCTGCTATCCGTAGTGGAGTAGATGCGTATTATGGATATCCTATTACCCCACAGTCAGAAATATTGGAATATCTGATGTCCGAAGAACCTTACAAGCGAACCGGAATGGTCGTCTTGCAAGCCGAAAGTGAAATTGCCTCCGTCAATATGGTGTATGGAGCAGGTGCAGGCGGAAAAAAAGCGATGACTACATCTTCAAGTCCAGGTATAAGTCTGATGCAAGAAGGTTTGTCATACATCGCAGGAGCAGAAATCCCTTGTCTTATTGTCAATGTAGTTAGAGGAGGACCCGGACTCGGAACTATTCAACCATCGCAATCAGATTATTTTCAAACTACCAAAGGAGGAGGACACGGAGACTATCGGCTAATTGCACTGGCACCTGCCTCCGTACAAGAAATGTCTGACTTTGTTAAGCTCGGTTTTGAACTCGCTTTCAAATACAGAAACCCGGTTATGCTCCAAGCAGACGGAGTAATAGGACAAATGATGGAGAAGGTAGAGCTGTTTGACCAAATGCCTCGACTAACTGACCAAGAAATTATTGCTAAATATCCTTGGGCTACAACAGGTAAACCAAAAAGCAGAGAACGTAATATTATTACTTCTCTTGACTTAGAAGCGCTAAAACAAGAAGAATTTAATTTGCATCTGCAAAGAAAGTACAAAGAAGTAACCGAAAACGAAACCCGTTACGAACTCGTTAATTGCGAAGACGCCGAATATTTATTAGTAGCATACGGCTCAAGCGCCCGTATTTCGTTAAAAACAGTACAACTCGCACGCGAAAAAGGTTTGAAAGTAGGACTCGTCAGACCAATAACTTTGTGGCCATTCCCTTCCAAAATTATTAGCGAACTCGCTGATAAAGTGAAAGGTATGTTGTGTGTAGAGATGAGCGCAGGACAAATGATAGAAGACGTAATCCTTGCTACTCTCGGTAAAACTAAAGTTCTACATTACGGAAGATTAGGTGGAGTAATTCCATCACCGGATGAAGTCCTTGTTGCATTAGAAACTCAAATAATAGGAGGAAAATAAAAATGGAAGACGTAAAAATAGAAGACGTAATAAAAATAGAAGATATTATTAAACAGGAAAATCTTGTCTTTTCTAAAACTAAAAATCTTACCGACAAGACCATGAGCTTTTGCCCAGGATGCGGACACGGAGTTGCACATCGTATTACGATGGAAGTGCTGGAAGAAATGGGTATCTCCGAAGATACGATAGGAATAGCGCCTGTCGGATGCTCGGTACTCGCTTATGAATTTATGAACATAGACATGCAACAAGCAGCACATGGCAGAGCGCCCGCAGTAGCAACCGGACTAAAACGCGTATATCCTGATAAATACGTATTTACATATCAAGGAGATGGTGACTTGGCAGCAATAGGTACAGGAGAAACAATACATGCGTGCAACAGAGGAGAAAATATCGTCATCATTTTTGTTAATAACGGTATATACGGAATGACCGGCGGACAAATGGCGCCTACTACTCTCGCAGGTATGAAGACCTCCACATCTCCGTATGGACGAGACGTAGAAACAATGGGAGCGCCACTTAAAATAACCGAAGTAGTTGCTCTACTACCCGGAACATGTTATGTGACCCGACAATCGGTACATACTCCAGGAAACGTCAGAAAAGCTAAGAAGGCAATTCGCAAAGCTTTTGAAAATCAAAAAGCTAAGAAAGGTTTGTCATTCATTGAAATAGTCTCTAACTGCAACTCTGGTTGGAAAATGACACCGGTAGACTCCAATAAGTGGATGGAAGAAAATATGTTTCCATTCTACCCGCTTGGAGACATCAAAGACGAGTTCAAATTGTTACAAAAATAATTATTTAACAGAAAAGTTTAAAATATATATACAATGACCGAAGAAATAATTATCGCAGGTTTTGGCGGACAAGGAGTATTGTCAATGGGAAAGATGCTCGCTTACTCAGGTATAATGCAGGAACAAGAAGTGAGCTGGATGCCATCCTATGGACCAGAAATGAGAGGCGGTACGGCTAATGTAACAGTTATTCTTAGCGACCAAAGAATTAACTCCCCTATATTAAACAGCTTTGACACCGCAATTATATTGAATCAACAATCAATGGACAAGTTTGAAAAGACTGTCAAACCAGGAGGAATATTATTGTACGACACTAACGGTATTACTAAGCATCCTACCAGAAAAGATATTAACATATATGTTGTAGAAGCAGCAAAAGAATCGGCGCTCATGAAGTCTTCTAAGACTTTCAACATGATAGTACTCGGTGCTTATTTGAAAATAAGACCTATCGTAGAAATAGAAAACGTGATTAAAGGGATAAAAAAATCGCTACCCGAAAGACATCACCATTTAATACCTATGAACGTAGAAGGTATTAACAGAGGATTAGAAATTGTCCAGATAATCAATGAAGTAGCATAATTTTTTGTGTAGTAAGCCGTTCACATAACTTATTTTATAAAAACCTGCTACTATAAAGCAGGTTTTTTTTAAGCATGTTTCATTTATTAGGTTACCTTTCTTTGCGAAGATTTGCGTTTTTACCTTTGCGAGACTATGAGTGAAATATTTGATTATAAATTTCTCGCAGAGTTTCGTAAAGAAAAAAGTGTAAACTACTTTTAAGTGGTTATGAAAGATGCCCAAAAGTCTCACAAAAATCCGTATTCATAAATTTGCGGACAGATTTTTTGTCTCAACTTATTGTGTAAAATTTTAAAATCATAAAATATATTTATATCTAAATCAAGGTAGTTCAGTGCGTTGCGAATTTGCCACCAGCCGGCATCCCATGTTTGAATTTTGTATTTTTCTGTCGACAATATTTTTAAATTAGCGAAGTAAAATTTGTATATTTCTTTGGCGGCTTCTAATATCTCTAAACTTTCCTGACTCATATTTGCGATATTACTTGCTATCCATTTAGCTAAAAATCTCTCATGGTCGTTCTCCATTGAGTTTACTATTTTCGGGTCTTCGCATTTCCATTTCCTTATTTCTTCTAATAGAAACGGGAAGAAGTTGTTATTGATTTGATATATTTGCTGACAGTATTCAACATTTTGTAATGCTGTTGTGTGATTGGAATTACTAAAAATAGTCCAAATCGTACAGTCGATTATAAATCTGTTATTTAGTTCTTTTGTTGGTTGCAAGAATTGGTCACGGTCGTTTATCCAAGTTGCTTTAGGAATTTTTCTTACCGCATGAATGACCATAGCTTTTTCAAAATTTTCCGGCGTCACAGACAATGCACCTGCACTAACAAATGGTCCGGAGGCAAAAGATGTTGCATTTTGATTTTGAAAAGAATTACCGGTGCACAAAAACGATGCAATAAAATCTTTGGCTATTCTGTCTCTGGTATCTTTATTTTTCAATTTAATAGTTATCGCCGAACTAAATGGAGGGAATTTTTGAATGGTCGGCATTCGTTTTATCCATTTACTTAAAAACTTCTCTTTTTTTTCAATAATAATTCGTTTACTTCCACATATTTCTGCTTTTTCATCAAAGATTTCTATTTCAATAATTTGATTATCTAATATTTGTTTGTTACTCAAATTCCAGACTAAAAATCCGACAGGAAATAAGAGTTTCTTGGAAGTTCCGGAAAAGTTAGCCGAAGAAAAGATGAATCCTGTTTCAAAAGTAAAATGAAAAATTTTATCTCGCAGTTTTTGGTCATTATTGGAGTTCAAATATTTTATTTTTGAGAACATTGCAAGGTATGCTATGTTATTTTCAAATTCTTTTTTGATTCTAAAAATAAATTGCGAAAATAACTCCCGCGATACTTCGCCCAGATTTTGTTTGTGCATAATTTTGCGTATTTTTGTATCGCTGACCCCTGTTTTGCTATTGCTATCTGTTGCCCCATTTCCTGAAGTTGCATAAGGCGGATTAATATAAATAAGCCATTTAATATAAGGATTATGCAAATCGTCTCTTAATTTTTCAGGGAGCTTCCAGTTTTCTGTATTTGAAAGAGCAAAGATATTTTCTATGTCGTCGTTCAAATAGTCGTACTGAAAAGAATTTGCTTGCGGAAAAAGGTTCGTACAATGTAGCACATCTTCTTTATAAATAGTTGAAAGATAACAATATTTTAGCGCTTCTACGGGCAGATGATATTCTAAATTTCCTGTCCCGGCAGCCATATCCCAGATGCGATATTCTCCGGTTTTCCACCATTGCTGCCCAAGAGTTTTTTCTATGTAATTCAATCCGAGTTTAACGAAATTCAATGGCGTGAAAAATATTCCTTTCTCTCTGATTATTTGTTGATTATCAAAATAATTCATATTTCGTTAATTCAAATAGATTGTAATAATTTAACCTTTAATAACTGCGAGCGGCTTTAGTTCTACAATTATTTTCACGAGGTCTTTTTGGTTTTCCATTACGGTGTCAATATTTTTGTAAGCGCCGGGCGCCTCTTCTAAGTGTGATTTTGCTCGGACTCCATGTATAATATCTTGTTCTTCCATCTTTTTTATTTCTTCGGTCAGGTCAAGTTCGCGGATAGCTTGTTTTCTTCCTAATCGTCGTCCTGCACCGTGCGAGCAAGAGTTAAAAGACTGTGGATTTCCAAGTCCTTCTACAATATAAGATTTTGTTCCCATACTTCCGGGAATTATTCCTATTTCGTTGCTTCGTGCCGAGGTAGCACCTTTTCGGTGAACGATAACATTTTCGCCAAAATGATTTTCAAAATTAGCATAATTATGTGCGATATTTATCATCGGCTCAAAATATTTGACGGGAAGGACATTTACAAAACAGTTCATAATTTGCTCCATCATCAGCTTGCGATTTGCCAGCGCGAAGTTCACACAGTATTTCATTTCTTGAATATAATTGTATGCTTCGTCAGTGGTGAGAGGTAAAAAAGCGAGGTCTTGCTTTTTTTCTACTTTAGAAAAATATAGTTCATTAAGTTTTTTTGCAATGTTATTATAATGTTCGGCAACTTTTAAGCCGATGTTTCTGCTTCCGGAATGCACCATTATCCATATATGTTGGTTCTGGTCTTTTTGAATTTCAATAAAATGATTTCCGCCGCCGAGAGTTCCAAGTTGTTTTAATGCCGAGTTATATTCATGTTTTACGATTTTCATTTTGTCTAAATCTTCCGCATGTGGCATTAAATCTTCGCTTTGCGGTTTCTTGTGATGTTCAAATCCGAGCGGGATTTGTTGTCTGATGAGTTCCATTATTTGCAGTAGTTGTGTTTTGGAAATATCTGTTAAAGACGTTTTTACAGCACACATTCCGCAACCTATATCTACTCCTACGGCATTAGGAATGACAACATTTTTAGTAGCAAGAACTCCTCCTATTGGCATTCCAAACCCTTCGTGTGCATCGGGCATCAATGCGATGTGACTAAATGCAAACGGCAGATTGGCGAGATTGAGAGCTTGTTTCATAGCGCCGTCTTCTATGTCGTTGAGCCACATTTTTATAGGTAGTTTTTCTGTATCTATAACTTTTAACATTAGTTTTGATTTTTAATTTGTAGATTTTCAAATATTTTTTTTGATTTTTCGCCCAGATAACCTCCATGGTGTCTTTTGGCATATTCTATAGTAGAGAAATTTATTTTTTCCATCATTAATGTGACTAATATATCTCCGATGACAGTCATTACTGTTGTAGAAGTAGTAGGAGTTAATCCGAGTGGACAGACTTCTTTCGGGTTTCCTGTTGCGATGAATACGTGTGCGTTTTTTGCGAGTTCCGTATTTTCGTTGCCAGAGATGAGAATATATTTAATTTCTGGAATCATGTTTTTTGCGAGTTGTACAATTTCTACAATTTCGCGTGTTTTTCCTGAGTTAGAAATTAAAAGCATGACGTCATTTTTTTGCAAGATTCCGAGGTCACCGTGTTGGGCTTCGCTTGGATGCAAAAAAACAGATGTTGTTCCGGTTGAGCAAAAAGTAGTAGCGATATTGTGTGCTATTTGTCCGGCTTTCCCCATTCCGCCGGTTACAAGTTTTCCGTTAAGTATGTGTACATGTTTATATATCAATTCTATAGCTTCAGAATATTTTTCAGATATCGGGATGTTTACTATTGCTTCAGCTTCTGCTATCAATATATCTTTGATACGTTGCATAAAAGAGTTTTTATTTTCTTAGATATATTTGGTAATTTCGTCTGCTATTGGCATTGCTATTTGCGAGAAAATAGTAGATGTCATGTCATCAATTTTTTCAAAAGCGGCAAACTCCATGATAGCGAGAGTTTGATTATTTTTGACTATAGGTAAAATAATCAAGTTACAAGGTGCTCCTTTTCCGAGTCCGGAGACTATGGTAATATATTTTTCGGGGATATTTTTGAGGATAATAAGTTTTTTATCTTTTGCTACTTGTCCGGTCAGTCCTTCTCCGAGTTCAAACTCGCGATATACTTCATCCGAGTAGAATGCGTAAGTTCCGCATGTTTTATATTTATTGTCATTTTTATCTAATACAAAAAAGACTGATTGTACGAAGTTGAAACGTTTGGACATGGCTATTAACATTTTGTCGCAAAACTCGGATAATTGGGTTTCTTGTTTGATTGGAGTTAATAAATTGTCCGTTATTTCTTGTATAATACTTTGTATTTTGTTCTCGTTTTTTTGCAATAAAGTTTCTTCTATTGCTGCTTCTTCTTTTGCCGAGTCTTTATAAACTATTTTTTCGACGATTTTAATTTCGGGTATCAGCGTGACAAAAAAAAGCAGGAGAAAGAAAGAGACGCTTATAATCATGTATATGACAAAATTTATTTTTATATTATTGCTTTTGACAAGCATTTCAGTGACTCCTGCAAGTTCGAGAAAATAAACAACTGTAAGCAAGAGCAATAATACGGCAAAAATATATTTTACTTTTTTAATCATAATTACTGTAAATTTTTCATGTAGTTAATAATTTCGTCCACAATAAAAACATGGTCTATCGTAGTGGCTTTGATGGCGGCTGTTGTCATGGTTTTTACTTGACATTCTTCAGGGTCTTGTGCGATAGTTATTCCGCCGTAGTCTTTAACTTCTTTCATTCCGAGCGCGCCGTCTCTGTTTGCTCCGGAGAGGATTATTCCTATCAGATTATTTTTAAAAACTTGTGCTGCCGACAGGAATGAGAGGTCTATAGATGGTCTGGAGTGATTGACGGATTCTTCGGTAGACAGGGAGAAATAATTTCCGAGTTCAAAGTACATGTGATAGTTTGCTGGCGCCAGATAGATGCGTCCGTTCTTTATCATCTCTTTGTCTTTCGGTTCTATTATAGGGAGCTTAGATTTGATAGACAGCGCTTCTACAAACCCTGTTCTGACATGCTTTAGTCTGTGCAAACATAAAAATATAGGGATATTATAATTTTTAGGCAGTTCGGATAATATCTTAGTAATAGCTTGAAAGCTTCCTGCCGATCCTCCTATTATGATATATTTTGATCTCATTTAAAAAATATAAAGCGTTAATTAACGAATTTTTTTAAAAATATTTTCAGTTTTACTTATCAGGGAGTATTTCGTTTGATGTACGGATCCGTCCATCGTTTCGTTGATACCTATTATCAGATGTCCATTTAATTGGAGACTGTTATAAACTATGTCCAATGCTTTGTTTTGCAAATTAGGGTTGTAATATAACATACGGTTTCGGAAGAGGATAAGATTGAATCCGCTGTCTATATGATTAATATCAAAGAAGTTATTAAATTTGAACTCCACTTTAGAGAGGAGGACTTGGTCAAAGATGGCACGTTTTTCTTCGAGGTCAAAGTATTTAGATAGCTGATAATCTCCGTTGTGTCGGGTATAATTTGCCGAGTTTGTCTCCATCTTTTTTATGTCCAGGACTCCGGTTTTGATTTTTTCTATATTTTGTTGTATGTTTGTGGAGGCGTAAATTTTAGTAAGTCCGAGTATTTGCATCTCGTAGAGGACAATAAGTAGGGTGAATAGTTCTTCGTCAGTAGTTATTTCCGGTACCCATATCTTGTATTCTGAGCGCGGCGATATTTTAGATAGCACTTTCTCTTTCAAATCTATCCACATTTGCGGGTCTCTAAACATTTCTGTCGTGGGAACAGAGGTTTCTTTTAAAAAGGCATCAAAGAATTCTTCGTCGGCTTTTATTTTCGCGAGCATTTCTTCTACATTTTTAAAGTTATATAAATTATATACTCTCTCTACTCTCCGTTTAAGAGATGCAGTGGCATAATTTACAAAATCAACATTGTAAGTAGTCTTGATAATATTGATTATTTCTTTATATTCAGTAAACGTAATATTTTTAACAATTTCAAACATCTAATTTATATAATTTTTTTTGAGTACACTAAACCTTTTTTATTGTATTTTTGCGCTTGCTGTCCGAGTATGCTTTCATGTATTCCAAGTACGAGATATCCGAGATTATTCAAATTTTCATGAAACATTCCAAAAATCTTGTTCTGTAATTCGTAGTTAAAATATATCAACACATTCCTACAAAAGATAATATCAAATTTGAAGTCAAAGATATTAGATTGTTTTACCAGGTCATGTTTTTTATAAATAACTCTGTTGAGTAGAAACGGGTTCATCGAGATGGTATCTTTTACTTTATCTATTTGAAAATAGCGTTCGTAAGGGACATCTTTATATTCTTCAAAATTAAATGGATTTTGGCGTATCACCTGGTCAAAGTTTTCCAGATAGTCAATATTGAATCTATATACATATCTGCCTGCTTTTGCTACATCCATGACGTCAGTATTAATATCAGTGGCGTAAATTTTAGAGCGTTCGAGCATACCTAACTCGTTGAGTAAAATCATCATAGAATAGACCTCTTGTCCGGTTGAGCATCCACAGTGCCATATATTAATAAATGGCTTATCTTCAAATTTGGGCATAACTCGGTACTTAATAACATGCCACGTCTTCGGGTCCCGAAAAAGCTCGGTAGTGTTGACGGTGATGTCTTTCACTATTTGCTCTAAGAATACAGGGTCTTTTTTTACCTTGTTTATTAAAGCTTCTATATCTAACTTGTTATCTATCAGTATCTTCTCTATTCGTCTGGTGAACGATTTAATAGAATACTCAGTAAAGTCGTAGTTAGAAATAGACTTTAAGACGCTAATAAACAGTAATATATCTTCTTGTGTTAGTGGCATTAATTTAGAAATTAAAAACTTTTTATTTTAACTGAACCAAATAATTGTATCCTAAAAAATGGTGTAAAAATACTTAATATAATTAAAAAATAAAATATTTCTCTATATTTTTTTCAAAATATGTGCCATTAATAAAATTTTAGTTTCCAGCTCGGCGAAATTCATATCTTGGTAAAGTATAGTATTAATGTTTAGCAGATTAGCTGCGTCTATATTTATTTGCATGTCATCTACAAAGACTGTCACCTCCGGCTTAATGTCTGCCAATTGCAACATAAGTGTAAAAATTCGGGAATCTGGCTTACGGCACTCTATCTGATGCGAAAATAACCATCTTTCAAAAAGATTTATACACCAATATGGTTGTTTGCGAAGGTAGTCATAATGTATTATGTTGGTATTACTTATCAAAAAGCATCTAAAATGTTTTTTTAACGCATAGATAATTTTTACGGCATCCGAATCAACTTCCAAAAGCATATTATTCCACGCTTCGTCAAATTCAGAATTACTTATGCTCGCATTAGTTTTTTCTCTTACATAGTCTCTAAAATATTCTGCTGTAACTTTTCCGCATTCAAAATTATAATATAACCCAATATTTTCTTCAGAAAGCAACAAATCTTTAATATTTGCTATTCCATATTCTTGAAAACGTTGAATAGTTTTTGTGATGTCCGTTTTGAGAACAACATTTCCTAAATCAAAAATAATATTTTTTATCTTCATTAGTTTGATTTATAAATAAATTATTGTTAAAAAATATTTGCAATAGTACTTATACTGTTGGTTATTGCATTTATTATTCTTTTTTTACAAAGATAAAAAATAATACATAATAAAAAAATTTTAGTAGAAATTATTTTAATAGCTAATCAAAAAAAATAGAATCCAAAACATCTCTTCATAATTGTTAGATTGATAAGTAGAGGTTTGTGTTGTGAGTTCTTTAAGAATTTGGTAATTTCTAATGTAACATATACTCAAAACGGGTATAATTTTAACTTTTATTATTATGTAATTGTTTGGTAATTAAAACTTGCCAAAGTTGCCGTTTATAGTATATCTTTTTAACTGTTCGTTTTTTAATCCATCTAATTGCTTGTTTGCTCTTCTAATTCATATTTCTCTATCAAGTCTTCGCCACAAAATTTGCAATGCGAAGCATCAGACTCGTGACCTCGCTTGTGACAATTAGGACAATACAGAGGATTTGTATTTTTCCGTAAGTTGTTAAGAATGGTTGCAGTGACTATACCCGTCGGGACTGCTACAATAATATGTGCCAGCACTTTTAACAGACTCTCCACTGTTAGTCCTATTGTTGTAGAAGGATAAATATTTTCTATATGAAAAGTAGTGATAATACATAATGCCCAATAGATGCTGGTCGGTATGTTTTTGAAACCGTGAGTACTTCCTTCTATGAGATACATTGTCGTGCCGGCGAGCATAACAATCATCACCACTGCATATAAGAATAGAAAAATCTTATCTTTGCTCGATTTTATTGCTACAATTATTAATTTACTTTTTTGTGAGTTACGATTTAATTTTAAGATGCGAAAGACCCGCAAAAGTCGTAAAGCTCTTATTATCATGAATCCCTGAGCGCCGGTAATAAAAATGCTTAGATATGAAGGTATGATAGTTAATAAATCTACTATCCCAAAAACACTTAGTAAATAAGTAGATGTCTCTTCTTCTAAAAGAATTCTGGAAATATATTCTATAGTAAATATAGCGGTTATCAGCCATTCTATTGTATATAATAGAATCGTGTATTCATTGTGGATTTTTTCTACACTCTCAATCATAACGATTATTATATTAAAAATAATCATAAATGTTAAAAAATAATCAACTTTTTTACCACTTTTACTATTGGTATTAAATAGAATATTGTATAGACCTTTTTTTGATATATGACTGGTAAACATCGGTTTAATATAAATATTTTTTAGTTACGTTCAATGATTTATAGTTATACTATAAACGGCAACTTTGCCAAAGTTGAAAACTTTGGCAAGTTTTATTACAGTTTTTGAGTATATATGCTTTTTTATATCAAATCTTGTTCCATTATATTTATTGTATGTTTTTAGTTTTAAATTTTACTATACTATAAACGGCAACTTTGGCAAGTTTTAATTACAAAACAATTATATAAGAATAAAAGTTAAAATTATATCCGTTTTGAGTATATTAAGAAGGCAAGAAAACAAAAAACTCGCAGTTAGCGAGTTTTTTCCCAATGTTTAAAACTAAATTCTACCTTCGGTAGTATGTTATGCAATAATTAGAATATCATTTCTTTTGAAAATGTAACTCATCTAAGACATTGCAATAGCTGTAATAATGTTTATAATAACTCCTACGACAAAACCTGCAATTGCAGCATTACATGCACCTTTAGATTTTGAAGGTTTCTCTGATTTCCATACAAAGTACAGTATCAATCCGACTATTGGAAATAAAAAACAAACTATTCCTAAACCTATACCCAAACCTTCATTGCTGGACGATTGATTTTGTTCCTTAGAAAATTATTTTAAATTAATGAAAAATTGAAATTATATAATTTGCAATAAATTTACCTACTATTGATGCCAATGACATCATACCAACACCTGATATTACACCAGTAATAAATCGCAACCAATTATTGCTTTCCCACTCAAATATGAGCTGTATTAAGCCATCAATAAAAGTTGGTAAAACTATTAATAATGAGATAATAAAACCAAATTCTAAAATATCAAAAGTAAACAATGGCATAGTGAAAATCCCAAATATAAACCGGTACAACGAGCACACAGCGGGAATTGTCTTCCCTTGTAAAAAAAAGAACGGCTTGGATTTCTATGACAGAATAAAAATTTCATTTTACAATTTTTTATTAATTTTAGACAAAAAATACTTTATCTTTCAATTGTGCTTATTGATATTTTATTTGAATGGTTTATATGTTTTTGTCGCTATACTTCAATAAATTCGAAGTTCACTTTTACTAATTTGTTATATCTTTCTCCGAGTGACTGCATATCTTCATCTATTGCTTCGTAGAACCATTTTATTGTAACTTTGCTCTTCATGGCTATCTTCTCTAAGAGCAGCATAATTTGTATGAGCTGCTTAGAAGATGCTGTATTTACATACTCCAAATCAAAATTAACGATGGTTTCAGGGTTAGGATTTTTTTCATAATCTCTGAGCCATCCTAATATAGGTTCATAGAACTGAAAAGCATCTTCGGGAACCGATATTTTTGATATTTTAAATATCCCTTCTTCCGGATTGAAAATTATCTCTGGGGTATCTTCTGTTTCTTTTAATATTAAAGGGTCCATTATATTACTTTTTTTTGTTTGTTACTTCTGTTTGCAATATATAAAAATAATTATTATCCTCTACAGGATGAAAATGATAGACAAGTGGACGTCCACTTTTTATTCGTAAGTCGGAGAAGCCGAGTCCGGTCCTCTTCGAGTCACCGAGTTCAAAATCCAATAAAATCTGGTCATAATATTCGCTTAGCTCTTCGTTGGTCATTCCATTGACAAATTGCAATCTTTTTTCTATGACCTCTTTTGGTCCTTGTTTGATAAAGTTGCCGGAGGTCAGCATAAAATTTTCTTCTTGTTGCGACAAAAAGAATATTCCTGGCACGCCTTCCATGTTTTCATCTACTTGCTCGCCATGTTTGATAATATTTTGAATCATCTCTACCATCACGTTGGAGAGACGAATCGTAGTTATTGACATGTTCATTCGTCCTTTGATAATGGCAAGTAAGCTGAGCAGATTTTCCTGATTGAAGAATCCGTTAAAGTACAGCAAAATATTCTCTATGTTCAGACTGAGATGCAACTTCTTAATAGAAATAAGATAACGTCTCATGGAGGCATCTTGATCATCTTCGTCCTCTTGGTCTTCGTTTAAAGTAGGTATTTGTGTCTGCAAATAGAAATAAGAGTATTCGTCATTTACTAATTCAAAACTTGAGACGAGCTTATTTCCCGATTTGCGAGCCATCTCGATGAGTCCTAACCCGGCTCCTCCTTTGTCCGACATGACTCCTGTTCTGAGAACCTCCTGATGGAATTTTTTCAATTCATCTTTCTCCAAGCTATTGATTTTAGCTATTTTCTCTTTCAGCGATGCCTTTTTGTCGTTCAATACTAAGTTGCCGGTTGTTACAAAGTACTTCTTTTTTCGCTTTTGTATAGCAAAAATGCCAGGATATTTATCGGTTTCATAATCCACCTCGTCTTGGTGACGTGTGATGTTTTGAAGTCCCTCTACCATGATGTAATAAATACGTTTTTGTATAGTAGAACGGGCAACCGCCTTTTGTATATTAGTATCTGCCAGAACTAATATCTTCTTTGTTATATTATGAGTAAAATATCCACGATAAACATATTCAAAATCTTGCTTCTCTACGCGAGAGAACAAATTGAATGCCTTGTCAAATAAATTATTTTCAAACATTGGGATACATTTTTATTATTTTGGTATAAAGTTATGTATAAAAAATCTCTTTTCCAAACACAAAATTAATATTTTTTTCAAAATTAATATTTTTTTCAGAATTAATATTTTTTTTATATAATTTTTTTAATTTTATTTTATAATAAAAGTGCCGTTTTTTATCTTTGCAAAAATATTAAAATTATCTTTATGAAAAAATATTTTTCTACTTTTGTATATATATTTTTTTGCTTTGAAATTTTCGCGCAATCAACAGCAGTAGTAAACGGGGAGATGCGAGGAGTTTGGGTTACTACCGCGAAGATGATAGACTATCCCTCACAAAGAGGTTTAACTACGGAAGAACTAAAAGAAGAGTTCTTAGCCACTATAAACATGCACAAAGAAAACGGCATGAATACTATATTTTTTCAAGTAAGACCTGCCGCAGACGCATTCTTCCCTTCCGAATATGAGCCATGGTCGGAATGGCTTACCGGAGTGCAAGGAAAAGCGCCAGCCCCGTATTTTGACCCCCTGGAATTTATGATAGCCGAAACTCATAAATTGGGAATGGAATTTCATGCCTGGTTTAATCCTTTCAGAGCTGTTGCAACGATACAATATGCCGACATCACTGAAAATCACATCACTAAAACAAAACCCGAATGGTTTTTTAACTATGGTATAAACAAATACTTCAATCCCGGAATACCAGAAGTAAGAGAGTACTTAGTCAAAATTATTAGCGACGTAGTAAAAAGATACAACATTGACGGTGTGCATTTTGACGACTATTTTTACCCGTATCCCGAAAAAGACAGCAACAATATAATTATAGAAATTCCAGACGCAGAACAATATTTATTGTACAACAAAACTTTTACTAATATCGGAGACTGGCGACGAAACAATATTAATTTGTTTGTTGAAAATGTAAGTGCTGAAATAAAATCGCTTAAAAAAGACATCAAATTTGGAATCTCCCCGCCCGGAGTATGGCGAAATATATCCTCCGACACTGATGGCTCTAATACTAAGGGACTTGCCGCATACGACTATATTTATGCTGACGCACTAACATGGCTAAAAAATAAATGGATAGATTATATTGTGCCGCAGCTTTACTGGCACATCGGACATACAACTGCCGACTTTGAAATACTTGTCAACTGGTGGAGCCTGCACTGTTATGACCGCGATTTATACATTGGAATAGGGGTGTACAATATAGATGCAACCGGGGAAAAAAAATACTGGGGAAATCCTTCCGAGGTGCCTAATCAAATTCGTCTGGCACGCGAGTATCCGCAAGTAAAAGGTTTTGTGTTTTATAAAACGCAAACTTTTAGAAACAATCCACTCGGAATTAATGACTCCCTTAAATATAACTTGTTCAAAATTGACGAAGAATTATTGGCAGAGATAGACACCGCCGAAGCAACAAAATATAAAATTGTTCCCGCGCCGCTTAAAGATGTCACCCCGCCAACTATTCCACAAAATATAGCTTCTTTTAAAGTCAAAAATGAATTTACTATCTTCTGGAGCACCGCCGAAGAACAAGATTTTGCCGAATACAGAATATATAAGCTCGCTAAAAATCAAGATCCCGAGCTGATAGATAAAACAGATTTATACAAGACCACAAAATTTAGCTCAATACTCGTGGAACGAAAAGAAAAATTTTTGTTATTGGGGACAAGAGTTAAATTTGTTGTTACTTCGGTAGACCTTCTCGGAAACGAGAGTTCGCCGTCAGAACCGATTTTTATAAAAATGAAATTAAAATAAGAGCTTATGAACAACAGAGAACCACTTGCCGAGAGATTAAGACCAAAAAAATTAGATGATTTTGTCGGACAAAAACATTTGATAGGAGAAGGCGCAGTGCTTAGAAAACTTATTGATAGTGGTAATTTGCAATCTATTATTTTCTGGGGACCACCCGGAGTGGGAAAAACTACATTGTCGCAGATAATTGCAGCACACATGAAACGTAAATTTTACACTTTAAGTGCTGTCAGCTCAGGAGTTAAAGACGTGCGACAGGTCATTGAATTAGCTAAGCACGATAATTTCTTCAACTCGCCATCACCTATTTTGTTCATAGATGAAATACATCGTTTTAGCAAATCGCAACAAGACTCGCTTCTTGCTGCGGTAGAACAAGGAGTCTTCGTGCTGGTGGGAGCAACAACCGAAAATCCATCTTTTGAGGTTATAACACCGCTGCTCTCTCGCTGTCAGGTATATATTTTAAAACACTTAGAAAACTCAGACTTAGAACTAATGTTGGAAAATGCCATAAAAAAGGACTCCTATTTAAAAACACTCGATTTTATATTACAAGAAAAAGAAGCGCTTTTTTTGTATGCCGGAGGAGATGCACGCAAATTTTTAAATATTATTGAACTATTAGTAAGCTCCGCTCAAGATAATAGTATATTAGTAACGAACAATATTATAGAAAAACTTTTACAACAAAATCTATCAGTTTACGACAAATCGGGAGAATTACATTATGATATTATATCAGCATTTATAAAATCCATACGCGGAAGCTCACCTGATGCAGCAATTTATTGGCTCGCCCGAATGTTAGCAGGCGGCGAAGACGTTAA
The DNA here is from genome assembly GCA_020719345.1 of Draconibacterium orientale. Taxonomy (GTDB): domain Bacteria; phylum Bacteroidota; class Bacteroidia; order Bacteroidales; family DYQJ01; genus DYQJ01. Next base: position 22,860 of record DYQJ01000023.1, read on the forward strand.
ATTTATAGCCCGACGAATGATTGTATCTGCTGCCGAAGACATAGGATTAGCCAATCCTAATGCGCTGTTACTTGCAAATAGTTGTTTTGAGGCAGTACACAAAATAGGCATGCCGGAGGCAAGAATTATTTTGGCAGAGACAACAATTTATTTAGCGTGTTCAGCTAAAAGCAACTCGGCATATCTTAGCATCGACGAAGCACTTAATTTTGTTAATTCCAATGTTGCATATCCGGTGCCGTTGCATCTTAGAAATGCTCCAACTAAATTAATGAAGCAGCTGGACTACGGAAAAAATTACAAATATCCACACGATTATAGTGGAAATTATGTACAACAAGACTATCTTCCCGAAGAAATTATCAACAAGAAATTTTATATTCCGCAGAACAACAGCGCCGAAAATAAGTATAACACCACAAAGTGATGGACAAATCTAAAATATTTACTTGAATAATTGTATATACATTAGATATACATAATAATAAAAAATAAGAAATTAACATTTATTCTTCGCAAAAAAATAACAATAAGTATTTGATTATAATTTAATTAAATTAATTTTTATGATATTTTTGCATTTTATAATATATAAATATTATATACATAATTAAAAGACCGTTAAAAAGGAAATTAATATTGATATGTTTAATTAAATTTTTGGGTAGTGTAAATTTTTAAGTGATAAATTTTTTGAACCATATAAGGC
>DYQJ01000223.1 GCA_020719345.1 Draconibacterium orientale
TACGTGAATATTGTAACGATGATATAATTTCAAGTATAACTCTACCAAAATTAACAATTCCGTTAGAAGCAATATTTGATGCTACAGAAACAAATAATTTTCATTTTGGAAAATACGAAAAAGCGATTAAAGAAAAAGATGAAATTATTGAAAAAGATAAAGAAGAATTAAAAGAAAAAGAAGAATTATTGAAAGAAAAAGATAAATTAATTGCTGAATTATTGAAAAAAATAAATTCTAAATAGATATTGAAATTGACAAAAAAATACGTTTTAAAACTTTGTAGGCATCCGTATAAAGTTGGACAAAATAAAATATTTAAAATCACATGGACACATCGGCTCTTTTTATGTTTCTATCTGGTGAAAAATTTGTCCAACTTTATACGGATAGCCGAAAAATGCCTAATAATTATTTTACGACTGCTTATTTTTTAAGATGTTCCAGTTTTTGTATCCGAAGATGTGTTTACCTGATAGTAATTTTCGTTCTATAAATGTTAAAATCTTGCTTTTAATTTTTTCGTGTTTCATGAGTTCGCGTCTTGGGGTGTGTTTTTTGTCGTAGTTAAGTTTTTCTTTCCAGTTGAATTTGCTTATCCAATTTAGCATGACCTTAGGGTGCGTGTGACTGAAGATGTCTAATTTAGTTAGATTTCCGTAGTCAAAATAGTCTGCGGCATCTTTGTAAAGATGCTCTACTTGTAGTTTCCCTTTATGTATTGTGTCTAACGATTTTTTCTTTTTTTGCATCAATTCCGGTGGTCTGACCCATCCGTAGTGATAGATATAAGCGTCAATTTCTACTACATTTAGTCGGAAGACTCCGGTTTTTTGTCTGTAATTTTTGCCGTCAAAATTAGGGACTCTGGCAAAAGATTGCGCAGAGATAAAAGAGTGGATTTCCTGATTGTTTCTAATAATTCGTATTTCTTTGGGGTACCATCCGTATGCGCCTACATAATGCTGATAGTCTCCGAAGAAGTGTATATATTTGAATAACAGTCCTTCTACTTCTTTGCGGTGGAGATTTTGTTTACATTGTTGGACAATTGTTTCTAAGTATTTTTCATGTACTACCTCGTCTGCTTGCAGATAAAAGAGCCAGTCTCCTGTGCAGTGCTGTTTAGCAATATTGGTTTGATGTGCGTTTTCTGTTCCGTTCGGGTATTTTTCTATGTCCCAGATGGTATTTATTATCTTTATTTTATCTGATTTGATATTTTGTATTTCTTGCAACGTATTATCGTCAGTGTCGCAGTCTCCGAGTGCAACAATAAATTCATCACAAATAGGTAAAATAGACTCTATCGCTTCTCGGATAGGATAATACAATTTGGCGGCGTTCTTAGCCATGGTGAATCCACTTATTTTCATTATCTCAATAATTAAAATTATTTTATATGGAAGTCTAACAGAGTTTCATTTTCTATTTTAGCGGTAAGTCGGTCACCTATTTTTATTTCGGCTACTCCTTGTGGCGTTCCGGTAAATATAAGGTCTCCTGTTTTTAAGATAACAAATTGTGAGACATAAGCGATGATAGTATCAATTTTAAAAATCATAAGTTTAGAGCTTGCTTGTTGCACAATTTTGTCGTTAATAGTTAGCGAAAAATTAATATCGTTAATGTTTGCGAAGTCAGTTTTTGGTATAAACTTATTACTTATCGGTGCTGAGTTGTCAAAAGCTTTCGCTATTTCCCAGGGGAGTCCTTTTGATTTGCATTTATCTTGCAGGTCGCGAGCTGTAAAGTCTATTCCGATTCCTATTTCGTTGTAATATTTATGTGCGAACTCAGGTAAAATATGCTTACCTGTCTTGCAAATTTTAAATACCAATTCTACCTCGTAATGAATATTTTTAGAGAATTCGGGATAGTAAAAATCTTCATTATTTCGCAGCACCGCAGTTTCGGGTTTCATAAAAAATACGGGTTCTTGTGGAACTTCATTATTTAATTCTTCTATGTGTTTAACATAATTTCGTCCTATTGCTATTATTTTCATGAGTTTTGAGTTTTAAATATTTACGGCAAAATTAAAAATAAAAATAATATAAAAAAAAGATGTTATAATAATTTCTATGTTTTTGCATAATCTAATTTTCAATTTGTTGTTTTTGTGAAAAAAAACTATATTTGTGCCATAATTGAGTATTTAGATTTTTATTAATCATTTAAAATATTAATAATCAATCGTTTTAATTACAGTATAAAAAAAATGAAATAATAATTTACACGATGAAATTGCAAGAATTACTACATAAATTTGAGCTTCCACAATTAGTGAACTTATTAAATAATAATCAAAACACTAAAATATGGCTAAAAAAACTTATTGCCTCCTCCAAAACTTTTGTAGCGGCACAACTATTTAATAAGCTAGACAGAAACTTCTTATTCATTCTTAATGACAAAGAAGAAGCGGCTTATTTGTTTGACGAACTAAGCAATATACTCGGCGAAGAGAATATTTTATTCTATCCATCTTCGTTCAAAACCACAGTCACAAAAGGTCTCTCTAATAAAATTGATGCGACTAATCTTCTTTTCCGCACCGAAGTATTTAGTAAACTCTCCTCCAAAGAACGAAATTATATCACCGTTTGCTATCCTGCGGCTATTGTAGAAAAAGTAATATCACAAACTAATCTAATAACCAACACGCTGCAACTCAAAGTAGGCGAAAATATTTCTATTAGCTTCATTAAAGAGGTTCTGCAAGAATACAATTTTATCCGCACAGACTTTGTTTACGAACCTGGACAATACTCTATCCGCGGCAGCATAGTGGACATCTATTCTTTTGCTTACGACTTCCCATACCGAGTGGATTTTTTTGACAACACCGTAGAAAGCATACGCAGCTTCAATGTAAACACGCAGCTATCTATTTCTAAATTTGATAAAATATCTATAATTCCGGATGTGCAGACTATCAAAACCAACGAAAATATTAGTTTTTTTGACTTCATAGATAAAAATACGGTCATCTGGCTAAAAGACCCTGTATTCATCAGCGAAAGAATAGAAATGCTTTTCCAACAGTCCGACAAATTGCAAATAGAAGAAAACGGAATAGAAAAAGTCTTTAATATGATTGATTCACAAGAATTATTAACAAAACTTCCACAATTTGCAATAATTGAACTCGCCAGCAAAGCAATGTTCACTCCCGATTACACTTATCAATACGACATAGAACTACAACCTATTTTTAACAAAAATTTTAAATTACTCGCCGAAAATCTTACAACTTTATCGGAGAACGGATATACTAATTATATTTTATCAGAGAACGACAAACAATTTGACCGTCTAAAAGATATCTTCAGTTCAGAAATAGTTAGACAAGATGTTAAATTCATTCCTATTAAAGATATTATTCACGAGGGATTTATTTTTAATGAAGGAAATTTCTGTCTTTATACTGACCACCAAATATTTGACCGTTATCATAAGTTTAAGATTAAAGAAGCAACACACACTGCCAGCAAAGAAGCACTTACTATCAAAGAAATCAATGACATGAAGCCCGGAGACTATGTCGTTCACGTAGACCACGGCATAGGAATATACGGCGGATTAGAAGTGCAAGAAATCAATGGTAAAAAACAAGAAGTAATACGACTCGTATATCAAGACCACGACATATTGTATGTCAGCATACATTCGCTTCACCGAATAGCTAAATATAAAGGACAAGAAGGAACTCCACCTAAAATATACAAACTCGGCTCACCTGCATGGGGAAATCTAAAAAAGAAGACCAAATCTAATGTCAAAGACATAGCCGAAAATCTTATCAAACTTTATGCACAGCGCATAGAAGAAAAAGGTTATGCCTTCTCGCATGACACGTATTTACAACATGCTCTTGAAGCTTCGTTTGTTTACGAAGACACACCAGACCAATACAAAGCGACACAAGATGTAAAAGCAGACATGGAATTACAAATCCCGATGGACAGACTCATTTGCGGAGATGTAGGATTTGGTAAAACAGAAGTCGCAATACGTGCTGCCTTTAAAGCAGTAACAGATAGTAAACAAGTAGCCGTACTGGTGCCTACGACTATTCTCGCACTCCAACATTATAAAACATTCTCTGACCGACTAAAAGATTTTCCTGCGAAAGTGGAATTTATCAGCCGAATGAAATCTGCCAAAGAACAAGCTAATATACTCGCAGAATTGGAAAACGGCAAAATAGATATTATCATCGGAACGCATAGATTGGTTAGCAAAGACATCAAATTTAAAGACCTCGGACTTTTAATTATTGACGAAGAACAAAAATTCGGAGTAGCCGTTAAAGATAAATTAAAAGAATTTAAAATTAACGTGGACACTTTAACGCTAACGGCAACCCCGATTCCGCGAACGCTACAATTCTCGCTGATGGGCGCCAGAGATTTATCTATTATACAAACGCCTCCTCCTAACAGATACCCTATTATTACCGAGTTGCATACTCACAACGAAGAGATTATTAAACAGGCAATCAATTACGAACTCCAACGAAACGGACAAGTTTTTTATATCAACAACAGAATAGAAAATATTGCCGAGATAGAAGCTATGCTAAACAGAATTTGTCCACAGGCACGACCTATCGCTGCACATGGACAAATGGAAGGGAAAAAATTGGAAAAAATAATGCTCGACTTTATTAATGAAGAATATAACGTCTTAATAGCCACAACTATAGTAGAAAGCGGTCTGGACATACCTAATGCTAATACTATTATTATTAACAACGCACAAAACTTTGGACTCAGCGACCTGCATCAATTAAGAGGACGAGTAGGACGTTCCAACAGAAAAGCGTTTTGTTATCTCATCGCGCCTCCACCTACATTACTTACCAATGAAGCACGACAACGGCTCAAAGCTTTAGAAACTTTTGCCGAACTGGGCAGCGGATTCAACATCGCAATGCAAGACCTCGACATCCGAGGCGCCGGAAATATGCTCGGCGGCGAACAAAGCGGATTTATTACCGACATAGGAATAGAAACGTATAAACGAATATTAGAAGAAGCTCTCTTTGAACTACGCGAAAATCAATATAAAGATTTTTTCAAAAACCAAGATAATGAAACACAAGAAAACACACAAAATCCGAACGAATTACAGAAGCAAACAAAAATAAATATTTTCAACAACACGAAAATAAAATTTGTCAACGACTGTCAACTCGAAACCGACTTGGAAATAATGTTTCCGGAAAGTTATATAGAAAGTCCGGCAGAGCGGCTCCGGATGTATAAAGAATTAGATAATATAGAGAACACCGAGCAGCTCGCAAAATTTGAAAAACAGCTGATAGACCGATTTGGTAAAATCCCTAAAAAATCTACTGACCTGCTAAAAGTTTTAGAACTCCGCTGGACAGCGATGGATTTTGCAATAGAAAAAATCGTGCTAAAACAAAATAAGATGGTCTGCTATTTTGTCTCCAATATGCAATCGCCTTTTTATGACAGCTTGTTATTTAAGAAAAAAATTCTCGGTTACGTAGTTAAAAATGACAAGTTTTGTAAGATGAAACAAAATAACAACAAGCTCACTTTAACTTTTGAAAACATTAAATCGGTCTCAAAAGCGCATGAAATTTTGACTAAAATAGTATAAAAGCAAAAATAGATATAAAATCATATTTTTTATTGATATATATCATTTATTTTTACAATAAAACATCTTACTTTTGCTATCAAATAAGATATTTATAAACTTATACGTTTAAAAGTAGAATTTAACATTTTTTTATATGGAAGAAAATAAAAAGTATATACATAGAATATGGGCAGATATCAATAGCACAGGAATAGATAGTATTGATAATCACCATAAAAAATATATAGAAGTTATTAATAACCTCGTAGATATATTGAATAATGATAAAGAAACCGCAGAAGTACTGGACGTATTTCACAAATTACTGTACTATGCCGAGACTTATTTCCTTGACGAAGAACTATTGTATCAGCGAAATAATTATGCCGACCTGACTAAGCATAAACAAGAACACAAAGACTTCATCGCCGAAATAAATCACTTCCGAGACGACTATCAAGAAAAAGAGAACACTGTTTGTGTCAGAATGATGAAATATTTAGACATCTGGTACAAAAATCACATACTCATAGAAGACATTAAAGCGGTAAAAGGTTAAAAATTATTGATATTTTTTTATTATTTGTACTTTTTATAAAATCCCTATACCGCTAAAAAAAGATTCTAAACAACATTATTATCGCTTTATTTCTTTAATTATTATTTGTTTATTTAAGAGATAAAGCGATGAAAATGTTTTTTGATTTCTCGTTTTTTATCCCACTTTTTAAATTTAATCTTTTTATGTAAATAATTTGATAGCGTAAAATAATGGTGACTAAACACGCTATTTATTTTATTTTC
>DYQJ01000405.1 GCA_020719345.1 Draconibacterium orientale
CGATGTCCATAGTCCATGTCCATAGCAACCGCAGTCTTGAAACATTTTATGTGCCAGGCAACAATGTTAAAGTATAGCGATATCTTGTTCGTCACCTTACACAGGTCCTAGCTACACTATTAAAAACAATCCATCTCCATCACCATCACCATCACCTCCCTCCCTTCTGTATTAAGCGTGGCTGTACCTTCCGTTACACTCAGGTATAACAATTACTATTATGCTATATTTTTGCCGTACATAAAAAATGCATGTTAGCGGTAGTGTCATAGCTTATCCTTAATTTGTACGGAACTATTGAGGCTGGAAACAGTAACCAGAATAAATTAAGCAAGCCATCAATTGTGATATAATGTTGTATATAAGTTGCTAAAAAAAATAAAAATAAAATATATAATAAAAAAAATTACAAGATAAAAAAAATAAACATAAACTTGGAATGACGACACCTACTTAAATGGAGAATATCGCGCCCTTAAGTTACACATACACGTTGGCAATTGACATAGTCTACCTGTGTGCAAGGATTTGGACTCTATCTAATGGAGGATATATGATCACAATCAAAGATGAACAGAATATAAAGGAAATAATACCGTGCCTCAGATTCGCTTGCGACATTGGCACGTTAATATAATTTTACATTTTACATTACATTATTATTTACACATTAAAATCACAGCATGTGCATCCACACAAGTTAATATCAATTAGACAAATAATGTAACTTGTCTAGTTAATTTAATAACCCCAGCACTTTCCAAGTGAATGCATTTTGGAACTGAATAATCGATCTCTGTGACGTGACTCCTGTCGACTGAATAAATGATGCATGATACTCCTTCTCCAGATGAAATAAATAAGTAGTTAATTAAAGTTTAACAGTTCCATTACAAAACGATATTGAAAAATATATAAATAAAAAATATATAAATAAACGACCCAAAAAAATGGAAAATGAAGAAAAAATACTTGCTATAAATGCAAAAAAATAAAGAAAAAATGTGTAAGCCATGTTGGAATCCTTCACGCGGCGGCTGGCATAAGTAATAATGTATTGCACATAACGAGACTAACTCCAACTTTTTTCCAATTATACGCACTTATACATACGCATTTTACACGTCCATACGCACTTTTTCATACGCACTTACCCATACGCATTTTACCCGTGCGATACGCATATACGCACATACGCATATACGCATTTTACCCATAACCCAGACTAACCACGGCCGCAACGTCCGCACAACGGCGATATCGGCAAAAGAAAATAAGTACGATGTTAAATATTAAAAAAAAAAATTTAAGCAATTAAAGAGTTACTTGGTACTCGATAAGGGCGGAGTT
>DYQJ01000224.1 GCA_020719345.1 Draconibacterium orientale
TATTATATAACTAATTGTTATTTAATACATATATTTATCTCCGAAATGTTAGATAATAACAATAAAAACTTGCCAAAGTTTTAAACTTTGGCAAAGTTGCCGTTTATAGTATAATTGTTTCGTAATTAAACTTGCCAAAGTTTTCAACTTTGGCAAGTTGCCGTTTATAGTATAGTTAGTTTAATTACGAGCCAAAGTCGTCGAACATAATATTTTCAGATGGTACTCCTAAGTCGTAGAGCATCTTTTGAATAGCCGAGTTCATCATCGGTGGACCGCAAAGATAATATTCTATGTCTTCTGGTTCTTCATGTTTTTTAAGGTACATATCAAAAATTACCTGATGAATGAATCCCTTAGGTCCTGTCCAATTATCTTCTTTCAGCGGTTCGGAGAGCGCCAGATGCCATTCAAAATTAGGGTTTTCTGCTGCTATTTTATCAAATTGGTCTTGATAAAATACTTCGCGTAATGAGCGCGCTCCATACCAAAATGTTGCTTTACGGTTTGTCTTTTTTGTTAAGAACTGGTCAAAGATATGTGAGCGCATCGGCGCCATTCCTGCTCCTCCTCCGATGAACATCATCTCTTTGTTCGTATTTTTAATGAAAAATTCGCCGTAAGGTCCGGAGATGGTTACTTTATCTCCTTTTTTTAATGAAAATATATAAGACGAACAAATTCCCGGATTGACAGGCATAAAAGCATTCGCGGCTCTATCCCAAGGAGGCGTGGCTATACGTATATTCAACATGACGATATTTCCCTCCGCAGGATGATTAGCCATAGAATAAGCTCTAAAAGTAGGTTCGGTATTTTTCATTACTAAATCCCACATTTTAAACTTGTTCCAGTCTTCGTGATATTCTTTGGCTATATCAAACTCTTTAAAATTGACACTTATTGCCGGCACATCTATCTGTATATATCCTCCCGATTTGAAATGTAAGGTTTCATTTTCAGGGAGTTTCACTACAAACTCTTTAATATAAGTAGCCACATTATTGTTTGATACCACCGTACATTCCCACTTCTTCACTCCAAGTACTTCTTCCGGTACAACAATTTTCATGTTCTCTTTAATTTTAACTTGACAGCCGAGTCGCCAGTTTTCTGCTTGCTGTTTGCGAGAGAAAAATCCTGTTTCGGTAGGTAAAATTTGTCCACCTCCTTCTAAGACCTGACATCTGCACATTCCACATGTACCTCCGCCTCCGCATGCTGATGGCAAAAATATTTTTTCGGAGGAAAGCGTTCCTAATATCGTTCCGCCTTGCGTTACGGTCAGTTCTTTTTCGTCATTTATAGTCAATTTCACTTCTCCCGAAGGCATCAGTTTTGCTTTGGCAAAAAGCAACACTCCTACGAGCAATATAGTTAAAACCAAAAACACAACTACTGCAATAATCATAGTTGTAGTCAAAGAAACTTCTAATAATAACATATATAGAATTTTTTTTAGTTTATAATTTGATTCCCATAAAAGTCATAAAAGCTATTGCCATCAGACCTGTAACAATAAAAGTTATACCGAGTCCTTTTAGCGGGGCTGGTACATTAGAGTATTTCATTTTTTCGCGCACCGCAGCAATTCCCACAATAGCAAGTAGCCAACCTATTCCTGAGCCGAGTCCGAATGCTGTAGCTTCTATTACGTTCTCGTATTCTCTATCTTGCATAAATAATGCGGCTCCTAATATTGCACAGTTCACCGCTATTAACGGCAAAAATATACCGAGTTCCGAGTATAGTGCCGGTGCAAATTTCTCTACTACCATCTCCACGAGTTGCACCATTGCCGCGATTACCGCAATGAATATAATAAAGCTAAGGAAGCTAAGATCCACTTCTTCCATTCCGGGTATCCAACTTAATGCTCCTTTTTTTAACAAATAATTTTCAAGTCCATAGTTTACCGGCACCGTAATTATTAAGACAAAAGTTACGGCTATACCGAGTCCCATAGCAGTTTTAACTGTTTTAGAAACAGCGAGATATGAACACATTCCTAAGAAATATGCAAATATCATATTATCTATAAAAATAGATTTAATAAAAATATTTAATACGTTTTCCATGACTAAATAAGATTAAATTATTTTTCAATCAACTTTTTCACTCGGCTTCGATGTACCCAGATGATAATACCGAGCATCATCAGTGCCATCGGTGGTAAAATAATAAGTCCGTTATTGACATATCCCATATTGTAGAATGCATCGGGAATTATTTGGAACCCCCATATTTTACCTGAGCCAAAAAATTCTCTTATTAAAGAGACAATAATCAAAATCATGCCATACCCTGCACCATTACCTATTCCATCTATGAATGCCGGAACAGGTTTATTGCCTAATGCAAATGCCTCTAAACGTCCCATAATAATACAGTTGGTTATAATAAGTCCCACAAAAACCGATAGTTGCTTGCTCACATCATAAACAAATGCCTTCAAAATCTGGTCAACAATAATAACCAATGCAGCAATAACGACTAACTGCACAATTATACGGATTCGGGATGGAATGGTATTTCGCAACAATGAGATGATAAAATTAGAAAACGCTGTTACAAGAGTAACCGAGATTCCCATTACCACCGCCGGCTCTAATTTTACGGTGACCGCGAGCGAGGAGCAAATTCCAAGCACCTGAACTGTTATCGGATTACTTAAATTCAAAGGTTCGGTCAATATTTTTTTTGAAGTAGCCATATTATTACAATTTTATTTCTTGTTATTTTTAAAATAGTTCTCATAATCAGATAGATTAGTTAGCATCATGGCTTCTAATCCCTTAGACGTAATTGTTCCTCCGGATACAGCATCTACTCCGTATTCGGTGTCTCCGGCATTGATGGCTGCATTTTTTCCACCTTTATAGACTTTAATAGAAGCAACGGTATCGGCTTTAAATATCTTCTTGCCTATAAATTGGTTTCTAAACTCGGCAGTAGAAATTTCGGCGCCCAGTCCTGGTGTTTCCCCTTTGTGGTCAAACACTGCTCCATGAATTGTATTTAAGTCTTCTTCTAATGAAACATATCCCCAGATGGGACCCCATAACCCCTTGCCCCGAAGCGGAATTACAAAATAATTTTTTCCATCTTTAAGTGCTTGATAAATAGGGAATTTTCGTTCTTCCACCTTTTTTTTCATCTCATTTTTCAAATCCACATTAAAAGCATTGCCCTCTATAGTCTCACCTTTTTCGTTAATAATAAACTCTTTAACAATAATCTCCTTGTACTTAGTTTCTGCATTTTCGGGTGTCGTCACCTCGCCTACCGATGCTAATATATTTTGCATCTTTTCTACTTTGATATTATTTTCTTGATATGGCTGCAATTGAATAGCCGTAAATGCCAGTGCTGCCGCCACTACGATGACCATCACCGAGGAGTAGATAAAAGTATATGTATTGCCTTGAATATTCATCTTTCTAAGTTTTAATATTATTTATAAAAAATTATTTTGCAACAGCTTTTAGCGCGTTTGAGTCGTCTTTTAATATTAGCTTCAGCAACATAATAGTCAATAAGCGGTGCAAATACGTTCATCAGCAAAATTGCGAGCATCACTCCCTCCGGATAAGCAGGATTTAATACTCGGACTATAATTGCAATCGTTCCTGCAAGAAATCCGTAAATCCACTTTCCTGTTTCAGTTTGTGCTGCGGTGACAGGGTCAGTAGCCATAAAAACCATCCCAAAAGCAAAACCGCCTAAGAATAGATGATTATAAAATTCTATATGCATTGTTCCCACTCCGAGATATTGCAACAATCCTGCCATTGAAAGTCCGCCTATTAATGCCGAGAACATTATTTTCCAACTTGCTACTCCGGTTAAAATCAGAATAAAAGCTCCTATCAATATTGCCAAAGTAGAAGTTTCGCCTATTGAACCAGGAATACATCCCAAAAATAATTCGCGGGTGCTGATGGCATCACCTATGCTGTTGGTAAAACCTGTGAAATTTTCCGTAATAGCTTGAGAAAGCGGGGTAGCTCCGGAGAAACCATCCGGCAGTTTTTCTAATTCACTAACTCCGTTTATCCATACTTTATCTCCCGACATCTTAGAAGGATAAGCAAAAAACAAGAATGCTCGTGTGAGTAATGCAGGATTTACTATATTCATACCTGTTCCCCCAAAAACTTCTTTCCCGATGATAATAGAAAATATAGTTGCTACCGATACCATCCACAAAGGGACATCTACGGGAACGATTAGAGGAATCAACATTCCTGTAACTAACACTCCTTCATTAACTTCGTGTTTTCGTATTTGTGCCGATATAAATTCTACTCCAAGTCCGGAGACATAACTGACAACAATAATAGGAAATACCTTAGCTAAACCGAAGAAGAAGTTTTGTAACAACGTATTAGTTTCTCCGACAAGCAAGCTGTGTTGATAACCTACATTCCACATTCCGAAGAATAGAGCCGGCATCAGTGCGAGGACAACAATAATCATATTTCGCTTCATGTCGTGGCTGTCGCGAATATGAGTTCCGCGTTTTGTTACTTTGTCCGAAACAAATAAAAAAGTCTCAAACGCATCAAAGCTGGAATGTAAGAAATATAATTTACCGCCCTTTTCAAAGGTCGGTTTTATTTTATCCATAAAATTTCTAAGTGCTTTCATATTAGTTCATCTCTTTAATCATTAAATTGATACCTTTTCTAATAATTTCTTGTATCTCGGTTTTGGAGGTGCAAGCAAATTCACATAAAGCAAAATCTTCTTCCGTTATTTCATAGATTCCAAGATTTTCCATTTTATCTATATCTTCGGCTAATATGGCTTTTATTAGCTGCATAGGCAAGATGTCCATCGGCAAATATTTCTCGTAATGTCCGGTTACCACTAGCGCTCTTTCTCCGCCATGCATGTTCGTATCAAGCACATACTCGCGATTAGGAAGCAGCCACGCCATAAATGTTCGGTAAGTGCTAAACTTCTTAAATCCAGGAGCGAGCCATCCCATGAACTCATGATAATTTCCCTCCGGTATAACGGTTATCATATTATCATAAAATGACAAAAATCCGGTTGACTCTATTTTAGTACCTGTCAAAACATTTCCACTGATAATTCTATTATTGCCTTCTTTAAGCCGTTTTTTTAATAAAGGTTCTACATTTGCGCCTTGTATAATTTTATAGTATTTTGGCTCTAAAACTTCAGACCCGGCAAGTGCAATAGTCATTTGGGCATCGTAAATACCCTTAGAAAAAAGTTTACCTATCTGAACTACATGAAAAGCATTAACAACCCAAATGGTTTCGCCCTTGTTAATAGGGGTAGTATGGTGTATTTGAACTCCTACATTGCCCGCAGGATGCGGTCCAGAGAACTTATTAATATCAACATTCTTAATATTATCAAAAATATTGGTATTAATTCGAGCATCAAGATTCAAATTAATCTTACCGTTAATAAATTTTGACAGCACATTTATTCCTTTCTGAAAATCACTAATTTCGCTTTGAAGCGCAAAGTTAAGATTTGTAGATAGAGGAGACAAATCAAAGGTAGAGATGTGAATAGTTTTCGGTTCTACCTCTGGATTGGCAATTATTCCGTACGGACGTTGTAAAATAGTAGTCCACAGACCACTCTTCAAAAGAACTTCTGTAATCTGAGCTTTAGAGATGTCCACCTTTGTGGCGTCATCAAACTTCTCATAAACTATTTCCTTGTCGGCTATAATTATTACTTCCAAAATCATACGTCTCTCTCCGCGTTTGATTTCCAACACTTCGCCACTTACGGGTGAAGTAAAACACAAACTAGTACGATACTTGTCGTAAAACAACGTACTACCTGCTTTCACTCGTTCTCCTTCTTTGACTACTAATTTTGGAGTAATATTTTTGAAATCTGCCATCTTTAAGGCATACTTCTCTGCCTTAATAGATTCTGCCAGCATTTCAACTGCCTTCCCTTTTAGTTTAATATCAAGCCCTCGTTTGAGTTTTATTTGCTTTGACATATACTATAAATTATTTTTTTATTTGTGCAAATTTATAATTTTTATTTTATTTTATACAAATTTTAGTATTATTTTTTTTAAATAAAAAAAAAATAAACAAATATAAAAGTACTTTATTGCTTAAATCATTGTTTTATATAGTATTTTACTTCATTAAAGATATAATTTAATTGAACATTTGGGTATATGTAAGAAAATCATGTTATCTAATTTTAAATTTTATATTTTATTTGGTTTTATTAGATTAAATTTTTATATTAGCTGATATTTATACCTTAGTTATGTAACACCAATAATAGAATAATTTTAAATAATATAAAAAGTTATGGAAACAACTCCACAAGAAGTAAGATTGGATAAATTGGAAGGAATAGT
>DYQJ01000406.1 GCA_020719345.1 Draconibacterium orientale
AGGCTGTTTTAGGCTTTGTGGCCATTAACTTCCATTCTACTTTAGACATCTTGCTTAATTTATTTTTTAAGGCTAAAAATATTCCTACTTTATACATGGAGCACGGTGTTTTGTCTGAAAAACCTGGGCAAAGAGTGTCACTTAGTAACAGATGGCTTAGCATTCGCCGTCAAACTGTGTTTATTCAAAAGTATTTAAGTTTTTTGATGCGTTATCCTAATAAACTTATACACTTTAAAATCCTGCTCAAAAGCTTATTAAAACAGCAATATACTCAAGTAAAATATTCGGCTTACTTATTATATGCTAAAAACAGTTTCCATAAAATCATTAAAACATTGATTATTAATGAACGTGAAGTCAACTATAGTGGATATCCCATAACCCTCTATAACACAATAAAGCCAGCTAGTACTTTATCAGACCCTTATTATATTTACATTCATCAACCCTATGTGTTCCATAAAATGGGAACTTGTTCTTACCAAGACGAATTCGATTTTTTAACCCACCTAAACCAAATATTACAACGAGATGGGAAGCGTCTGGTCATTAAATTACACCCTGTCGAACCCATCGGAACATACCAAAAAGCACTCGATAGTACCATTACCTTTGTCGTTTCAAATGAGGATTTGCCAGCTTGGATTCAGAACGCCGAAGGAGTAATAGGACACTATAGTACGGTTTTGTTTATGGCCGTAAAATTTAACAAACCAATTGTACAAATTACTCCATTGTGCTGGCCAAAAAATCAGCATTTCGAAATATTTATAGACGTTGCTATACAATCCAATACACTTGAAGATTTTAGTTTATTACTTCATAATCAAGACCAATTAACTCAAAAGCTCTCGTATTACCAAAGATTTATTGATGCCGAAATTGGTGCACATAACTCATACGAGCACAGGACCAAACAAATCTTAAATTTATTAGTTCGTAGCCAGTAACCCCGCCAAGCTTATACGCAAAGACGAAACCATCGGGCCATTTGGGCAGTTTAAAAAACAAAACAACGCAACATATACATTTTCAAATGATTGATAATCATTTGAAATAAAAGCATTTTATATCGATTATTTGAATATATTCTTGGTATAATACCGTTTATGCATTCAATATAGTCCCATTTCGGCTTTGCCATATTGAACTATTTTCATGCTATATCTGCAATAACTCCCGATAAATTGGGACAAGCTATTGTAAATTTATAAAATAGTTTAGACTATTTTATAAAAAAATTGGTATAATATAAAATCTTCGACAATAATCGCAAATTTATTAATATATTTGCGATTGTAACCAGAATTTTATTAAATGATAGATAGAATATTATCAAAAAA
>DYQJ01000225.1 GCA_020719345.1 Draconibacterium orientale
GATGTTATTTATTTTCTACAAAGATTACGCAACTACGTTGCTAAATAGTTACAAATAATAAAACAGTTCTAATAAATTCAAAAATAAAAAAAATGCAACTTTTTATATATTTTACAAGACTATTCACTATCCTCAATAATTCATAAAATATGCTAACTTATTTTTAACCACAAAGATATGAAAGGAATCAAAGAAAAAGAAAATTTTTATAATACTTTTATTTTTATCTATTTATGCAATTTTATGAATAAATTAGGCTATATTTGTAGAATATATTAATTGGTTCGTTTTATTAACAATAATTTTTTTACTATGAAAAAAATATTCTTTTTGTGCTTTGCAGTGTTTTTATATATTAACATTGCATATTCCCAGATGTCTGGAATTTATTATATCGACAGTCAAGGGAGTGGTGATTATCTTAGTGTAGAACAGGCAACTAACGATTTGAAAACACAGACAATTACCGGTGATGTGACCTTTATTTTAAAGTATTCAAGTCCTGTGGCAAAAAGTGAGTACGGAGGCAAAATCATTTTAGATAATCTGGCAAACAATGGCTATAAAATAACATTTAAAGGCGAGTTAATCAATGACCGTCCAAGTGTTACTATCAATTCTTTTATTACTGCGGAACAAAATTTTATTGTCTCACTAAATAATCTCCAAAATATTGTCTTTCAAGATTTAATAATAACAGGAATATTTAGCAACGGAATTAATGGACACATAATTAATGTCGGCGAAAACTGTTCTAATATACATTTTGTTAATTGTGACATAGTTAATAATTTATTCGCTTACGAAAATACCAAAGATTTAGCTACTGTTGCACACAATAACACCTCTGTTTTTCCAACAAGTTATGTATTTTTTGACCGCTGTTTAATCAAAGGCGGCTCCATCGGGATTCTCTGGGAGTCAACAGTTGAGGAAGAAAAATTATTTATTACCAACTCGTCATTTGAAAATCAATGTTATATCGGCGCGCATTTAGTGAATCAAAAAGATGCTACTATTTCTAAAAATATATTGCAAAGTTTTCAAGACAACAGCATTTTATATGCAATTAAATTAGATAACTGTTTGTCAAATAATAATATATCGGCGAACACTATAAATATTGGCGGACTTAATTTAACCTCACATGCTATAGATATTTATAATTGTAATTCGGTAGAATCAGCGTTTACTAACAATATAGTAAACAATGTTATATATCATAATAACACTTCACAATCAACAACTTCCATAAATATAGAAAATTCTTATCACACAAATATTATTTATAATACTATCAATCTGCTTGGCGACATAAATTCTACTACCGTCAATGTTAAAAACAGTACTTACAATTCTTCTACGCATTTGCAAAATAATATATTTGTTAATAACGGATATGGAACAGCATATATATACGATTTTATAGATAATTCTTATACAAGCAGTAATAATATATTCTATTCTAAAAGTTCAGAAACTATTGTGCGAATCTCTAACTCCCTTCTTTATAATATGGAACAATTGACAAGTTCCACTATGGAGTCAAATTCTTATTTTGCTCTCCCTAACTTTATCAGCGAAGCGGATAATAATTTCAAATTAGGTGAATTTTCTATAGCCGAAAGTGCCGCTCTTCCAGTTTTAGATATAAATACCGATTTTGAAGGAAAGCAAAGAAACCTATCTACCCCAGATATAGGTGCTTACGAGGGAAATTATATAAAGCCATTTCAAGGAACGATAGCTCAAGATACTACATGGGAAAATGATATATACATATCCGGTGATGTAATTGTACCACTCGGCAAAACGCTACAAATATCAAGCGGGGTGACCGTAAAAATCGGCGAAGGAGTAAGATTTATTATCCATGGACAAATTTTCGCTTACGGAACTAAGCATGCGCCTATTATTTTTGAACCTACAAATTATAATTGGCATGGTTTCTATCTGGACAATCCTAATTCTAATGACATCTCATTTTTTCAAAACGCTTATATTTCAAATACTTATAACTACGACAATATAAAAAACCGACAATATGTAACAAAAGCTGCCATAACCTCGTCTGCTGAAAATCTTGTCATCAGAAATTGCAAATTTAGCTACAATAACTCGGACACAGGTGCCGCAATTTATGCCAGTGCAGGAAAATTAGTTATTTTTGCTAATCTCTTTGAAACAAATAGCAGCTCAAATGTAGGCGGCGCAATTTATTTGTCCGCAGATGTTCGTACTCAAATATCTAATAATATCTTTTTTGACAATTCGGCTTCCAACTCTGGAGGCGCTATTAGAATAGAAAATATTACCAATGATGTGAAAATAATTAATAATACCTTTTTTAATAATAAATCTTACGGCTACGAGATAATTGCAAATGCCATAAGTGGAGTGTTTGACCTGGCAAATGTTTATCTGTACAATAATATTTTATTTAGTGACCAAGAAAATGCCATGCTTTTAATCGCTTCTGATTACCAATTTATTGCTTATAATAATTTAATTTCAAACATAGCGGCAAGTTTAATTTATACAACTGCTGAGTCCGCAGGAAATATTACCGGTGCCCCATTTTTAGATAATAATTTGAAACTTCTTCCTAATTCTCCTTGTATAGATAAAGGAAATGAACTTTTGAATATTAATATCCCTTATTATGACTTTGACGAAAATCTCCGAATCGTTAATTCTATTATTGACATCGGCGCACATGAGTATCAAGGAATTTATGCCAATGCCGGCGAAGACCAAAAAATTTGCGACAATTATACTACTTTAACAGTTAATACATTGAACGAAAATGAAGTAGGAGAATTCGTAATATTATATGGAACAGCGACAATAGAAATGGTTAGCTCTAATGTTATAAATGTTACAAACCTATCTGAAGGAGTAAATATTTTAGTATGGAATGTTTATAATATTTTAACAAGTGCTTCGGTCTCGGATGAAATTATTATAAAAGTCATCAAACCTTATGCCTATGCCGGCGAAGACCAATATTTAGTCTCTACATATCAAGACGGATTAATTACTAATACGACCTTGATTCCTAATGCTATAACTAATAATCAATACGGATTGTGGACAACAACAGAAGGGACAGGTAACATCACTACAAACCCTACATCAGGCAGCAATGAAGCGGCGGTTAGTAACATGTCGCATGGAATAAATAGATTTATCTGGAAAGTGTTAGAATCAGGTTGTTATACCGAAGACGAGGTAATCGTTTATACAGGTTACAGTGTTGTTTCTACGTCTGTCGTTGATATGAATTGGAACGATGCAAACGCATGGGTCTCTAATTTTGTGCCTACTGCTGGCGACTCGGTCACAATATACAATGCAAGATTAAATATCACAGAAGATGCGAAATGTGCCATCTTAGTTGTAGGAAATGCAGCAGAGGTTAATTTGAAAGGAGCTACAGCACCGGCAACGCTTACTACAAATCGTATAATTTTAGAAGAAAGTGCAACTAAATTTGGAAGTGCTAAGGGACTTGTTAATTTTAATATTGACAATGCTAATTTAATCCTTACAAACGAAGCCGATGCTAATGCTCCTGCGTTATTTATTGGGTCAGGTGCAAGCATGACTGTTGGCGGAACACCGAGTGTAGTTAAATCTGAAGACAATGTTATCGTTGCAAACGGTGGCTCGGTGGTAATACAGCAAACAGCCGAAAAAAGCGACGCTAAATCTACCGCTAATTTGATTATTTCTGATGGTGGCTCTGTTATCATTCAACAAACTGCCGAAAAATCTAAAGCAAAAGGAGACGGCGAATTAGTGATAGGAAATGGAGGCTCTGTTGTCATTCAACAAACTGCAGAAAAATCTGAACCCGGCAATTTGACAGTAAACTCCGGCTCCGTAATTATTCAACAAACCGCAGAAAAATCAGATCCAGGCGTGATGCTCGTAAACGGTGGCTCCGTAATTATTCAACAAACTGCCGAAAAATCTAAAAATCAAGGCGTTCTAAATATAAATAACGGAATTTTAATAGTACAAAAATCTACACAAACAGCAGCTCCCGGAACTTTAACTGTAAATGACGGTTCCGTAATAATACAACAAACCGCAGAAAAAAGTCTGACAAAAGCGGAAAACAATTTAATCATCGCAGACGGCGGCTCGGTGATAATACAACAAACTGCCGAAAAAAATACGGCTAAGGAAGTAACTAATTTAGTTATACAAGACGGCGGCTCGGTGATAATTCAACAAACTGCCGAAAAATCGGACTCCCCTAATTTAGTTGTAGATGGTGGCTCGGTGATAATTCAACAAACCGCTGAAAAAGCTGCAGAACCTACATTAACAGTAGAAGGCGGCTCGGTGATAATTCAACAAACCGCAGAAAAAAGCGGTAAGAACGGTGAGCAACTGGAAATTAATGGTGGCTCAGTGATTATTCAACAAACCGCAGAAAAAATATCCTCCACTGTAGAAGTGCCTTTTATCAGTATAATAAACAATTCTAAACTTATTGTCGGAACACCTAACTCTACAGCAACTACAGGAACTGCTACCATTTACACACGAGGAATAGAAATGACGCAAATCGTTTCCGAATTTCAATCATATACGCCTACGCTTTACATAGCGGCAAACGGAATAATAACTAAAAATATCCTTCAAGAAACTGAAATAGTAGATAATTTGTTCGGTGACAACGCAAAAATAACAATAGAAGAAGGAGGAGCATTAGATATTTTTAACAATCCTCTAACAACAGTGTATTTTGACGCTAATGCCTCGCTAATTGATTATAATGAAAATAATTATATTAACGCAAGATTAGAAAGAACTTTCAATATAGGAGAATCAATGTATTTTAGCACTCCTTTTGAAACAACCAATGTCTCCGAGTTTTCGCTATTTGCTAATGTCAATGCATGGAACGAAAAATCTTCTACATGGAATTTACTTTCGCCGACAGCAAATGTTCTTGCCATGCAAGGAACTTTTATCACTCCGTTACAATATTCGCATAAACTTTTAAAAGGAATTTTAAATTCAGGTAACGAAACCGCTTTAATATCTTCGGAATCGGAAAATCCTATTTTAAAAGGTGTAAATGCAATGTCTAATCCGTTTCATTCAGCTATAGATTTGGAGAAGGTCTATCTTAACGACTACTTACATAACAGCTTCTATTCTATCAACAAAATTACTGGAGCAATGACTGTTTATCAACAAGGAGGTATAACTATCAATGAGGCAAAACAATATATTTTACCTACCGAAGTCTTTTTTGTGCAAACATCAGCGAACACTGAGTTTATTTTAGACAAAAATGCACAAGTTCACCACATGGAAATTCCGGCAAAACAAGAAAAAGTATTTACTGATATGATAAAATTAAAAGTTCAAAACAATTTAGTATCTGATGAAACTGTAATTAGATTTTTAGAAGATGCTACAGACAAAGTAGAACCAAAATATGATGCCATCAAAATAACTGCCGAGCAACCACAAGCTACACAAATATATTCTCTCACACAAGATATGAAGTATGCTATAAATACGCTAAATTATCCTAATGAAAAATCCGAGATACTCCTCACTTTCAAGTCGCCTTTGACAGGAAATTATACCATAGAAGCCAATCAATTATTCTTCTCCGAAGACATTAATATATATTTGAAAGACTTGTCTAACAATAAATTAACTAATTTGAGAATAGAAGTTTGTAATTTTGATTATCTTGTTGCTAATCAAGAGTATAATTTTGTCATACAATTTAGTGGTTTCGTAGGTATAGAAGATAGAACTAATAATCTGAACGAGATAAAAGTTTATACGCAAGACAACAATATTTATTTTGATTCTCAAAATAGTTTTGAATATCAAATTTATGACCTTAATGGAAAATTATTAGATAATAACGTTTTCTCTTCAGGTATAAATTCTGTCTCTAAATTATATCCAAGTGGAATTTACATAGTAAAAACCATTTCGCAAAATCAGACTTATACACATAAAATTTTGATAACACAATAAAAGTTAATATAAAAAAGCCAAAGTTTTAAACTGGTACGTTTATTTTGTTGTAAAAATGAGTTTTATTTTCCTGTAAGTTTTATGAACATTTTTTTTTAGTGGCGTTAGCCACGACATCTTTGTAGAAATTTAAAATAGCGTCACCTCATCCTTCCACTATAGTACATAGAATTGTGGTAACTATTTAGCAACGTAGTTGCGTTATCTTTGTAGAAAATAGGTAACCTCCACACTACTACAAAGATTTCGGTGCTACGCACCTTTTGTTTTTTCGTTATTTTTTTTCTACAAAGATGACGCAACTACGTTGCTAAATAAAATATCTACATAAA
>DYQJ01000226.1 GCA_020719345.1 Draconibacterium orientale
AATTGGTTTCGAGCCTTTTACATTGTAACAGAGCCATCTTTGTTATTTATCCACCGCTCTAATTGTTGTAGAACCGTTTCTTAACCTGTTTCTTTGCTTTCTTCGCATGAGATACTAAAACTGGGATTTCTTTCTTTGCTTTTTTGCTTGTTTTTTTAATATTCTTTACGAATAAAGCATACTCAGCCTTTCCCTTTTTCTCTAAATTCTTTAATTTTGGCTTTAGATATGCCTTTAGCTCTACAGACTTCTTTTTAACATCACTACGAAACTTCTTGCCAGATTCTGGAGCAAGCACGATACCTGCAGCTACACCGATAGCGGCTCCAACAAGCCCACTTCCAACCATTTTCATTTTTTTATTTATTTAATTAATTTTTAAACTTTCTTTTCTTCATTCAAATCACGCTTTCGTCTTCGCTTGGACGAAAATAAACGTTCTAATAATTTTGATGCATATTTAGTAATCTCTATACTTTTATCTAACACCCCATCTGTTAATTCTTGAATCTTACGAGTCGTATCTTTTAAATCCTTCATTACACAAATTGCTTGATATAAAAGAATGGAAGACAAAATTCCTATGACTATAATCGCGATTGAAATTGTGAAATAAAAAATTGTTTGTGAAAGAATAAGCATTGTTTTATAAATTACTTCTTTAGTTTCCTAATCTCTTTTTCTAAAGCTAAAATATTCGCTTCCATTTGTCTCATCTTATCTGTAACATTCACTTCAAGATGTAACGTGTGATCAGCAAGTTTCTCTGCTACGGTCATAATTTCTGTAACATCTTCCATAGCAAGAAGAATAATGGGTGGAAATATTCCAGAGGCAGTATGTTCTTTAGAATGAATCTGACGAGCATTTAAGATCATTACTTTCCTACCAATAAAAGGAAATTCATGGGCAACTTCGAACCCCTTAAAAAAAGTGTTCTTTGGAAGTATATCCTCAAGCAATTTTCTTAGCGCTGGGATATTCCACTGGCCATTTCCAAGCTCATAAACGATCTTACCTTCTGTGTCTTTCTGTTCTACTTGAAAAGTATTATAAAAAGAGCCGTTCGCTGTCATAATACGAAGATCTTTATCAAGAATTAAAACAGGCTCCCTTACAACATCCACTACAGTTTTAATAAAAGTCCAGCTTTCTTCCCAAAAACCATTAGCAAAATCTGCTTTCACGGTTTTTACATATTCTCCCTTACCTTTTTTTAATGTATCCATACAAGTGTAGTCGTTCCAATACGCAAAATATTACAACTTTACATAATATAAAATACGTTATATACTTAATACCTAAAGAAATCTTACTTTTAAATCCCTATGGCTGTAATATCAGCGTAATCTTGCTCTTTCAAAACACGCCAAACTTAGGTGCAATAATTTGAATATTTTTATTATTCAAAAACTACTTGTAATACTTTTGTAATATAGCAGGCCTTCAAACGGCATAAATATATGATGACCCCAGAAGAAACAAAAAAACAGAAGGGGGTAATGACAGTAGCCCACCACGACTATGAGAAAGGAATGAATTCTCGTGCTTTTTTCAAAGTGCATAATCATGAGACTGGTGAGGACTTGGTGCAAGATACTTTTATGAAAACTTGGAAATATTTGGTCAAGGGTGGGAAAATTGATGTGATGAAAGCTTTCCTCTATCACATTCTTAATAATCTAATTGTTGATGAATATAGAAAAAATAAAACTAGCTCACTAGATACACTCCTAGAAAAAGGTTTTGAGCCCAGTGATGATAAATCTGACAAATTTCTAAATTTCTTAGATGGTAAAAAAGCAGTTCTTCTGATTAAAGAACTCCCAGAAAAATACAGAAAGATAATGCATATGAAATATATACAAATGCTATCAATAGAAGAAATCTCGGTTCTTATTATGCAATCAAAAAACGCTACAACAGTACAACTACATAGAGGATTAGAAAAACTTAAATTATTATATAACCACACACACAATCAAATAGTCGTTTTTGTGTTTAATTTTTAAAAATTATGTTTGGAAAAATTATTTTCATATTATTTATACTTTGGATACTTGGGTTTAGTTTTAAAATAGGAGAAGGCTTAATTCATTTATTACTTATATTTGCTCTTGTTGCACTTATAATTCGTTTGCTATCTTAAATAAAAATTGGTCGTTTTTACGACCAATTTTTATTTAACTCATCAATTTTCTTAATTCGTCTTGATTTTCTCTCATCACCTCCATGGTCGCAGACATTTGATCCTTACCTTCACTTACCTTTTGTTGAACCTTTTTTGCAATATCTTCAAAAAATTGAGGGTTCTTTTCTATCGCCGCCAATATTTTCTCCTGCTGTTCTTCTGGTACACCTTTCATCTGTGACTTAAGCATCTGCTTCATTGCTAAATTTTTGAAAAATCCCATCTTATTTAATTTACTTAATATCTAATAATTCCCTAATTTTATCCTCCTGAAAACCAAGCGTTGGTTCACTATCTATTATTATATATGGTACCTTTGTACTACCAGACAATTCCTTTAGTTTTTCTCTATTCTCAAGATTAAACTCCACATCAAGATTTTTAAAAGTAATTTTATGTTCTTTTAAAAACGTCTTCAGTGCATTGCACGGTGGGCACTCTGGCATTGAATATAAAATAATTTTTTTCTTAGACATTATTTTGTAAATGTTACGACATCACCCTCTAATAATCCAAAAACAATCTCAGTAAAACTATTATCCCCTTGTATTCCAATCCCTACTTCTGTTTTAACACTTTTTTGACCAGAAAGCTTCTCTACGTAATATTTGTCTGATTCTGCTGTTATTACATATCTTGGCAGAGTCAAAACATTTTCTTTTTTATCTACTTCTATTTCTATATCTACCGATAAACCACTTTTAATTCTTTCGTCTTGTTTATCAAAAACAATTCTTAATTTAAAATTAGGAACATTATCTATAAGAGTTTCTGTTGGATCAATATAAACAAGTTTGCCAATAAAAGACTCCCCGGGGAAAGCGTCCATTGTCATATATACGGGATCTCCATTCATAACTTTACCTATATTTATTTCTGGAACATAAGCCTCTACCTCAAGATTATTTACAGAGATTACAGAAACAATAGTTTGGTTTGGGGTTATGATTTCACCAACTTTTGCCTCTTGTTTAATCACAAGACCGTTTATTGGAGAGTATATTATATTTTTACTAAGCAATGCCTCACTACTTGATACCTGAGCCATCACCTGAGCCACTCTAGCCTCTTGAACTTTTATAGCCTCGGCAGTCGAACCAGAAAGTTTTAATGCTCTTTGTTTTTGTGCAATATCTAATGCAGACTGTGCAGAATTTTGAGCCGTAACAGCACCCAGAACAGATGTTATTGAACCATTTATACTACTTCTTGCTCCAGATACAGCCGTTTTATATTTGTCTATAGTTGTCTGTGTAATATTGGAATTTGTAGTAAGAGAATTAATAGCTAAAGCAATATCATCCAAAAAGTTCTTTATTGTTTCTAAGTTTTTTAAAACATTTCCTGGTTCCCAATTTTTTAAAATATTTTCGATAACAACCCTTGAACCATTTATATCATTTTTAAGTTGAAAATTATTTATTTCAAGATTTATTGAAGCATTTGTACCTCTTGGATTCTCAAAAAATTGATCTACAGAATTTCGAATGGCATCATCAGATTTTGTATAAGCATCTGCTATTTTTTCATTTAAAGATATAGATGTATTTCTTAGATTATCTTCGGCAGATTTTACTTCTGCATCAGAAACAGAAAGCTCTTCTGGTCTAGTGCCATTTTTCATATCATCAAGTTTAGCTATTTCAGCATCTAAATTTGCTTTTGACTGCTCTAGGTTTGCCGCTAATTCTGAAGAGTCTAATCTTACCAATGTCTGACCTTTGTAAACTACATCCCCGATAATAGCTCCCGTAGAAACCACCTTACCGCTTTTTTCAAAACCAAGGTCTACAGAAGATGCTGGTTTTGTTTTTCCGCTTACACTTACTGTTTGCTTTATAGTGTTTTTTGTAACAGAAACTTTTTCTACTCCGTTAGAATTGTTTTTTATAAAAAATGGAATAGATATTAAAACCAAAATAATGATAGCAACAAAAAACTTTGGCTTTTTAAATATCTTTACTACACTAGCAAATTTCTTAATCATATTGTTTTTCTTTTTTTTAATTTATAAATTTATTTGCTCCAGTTGTTGTTTCGACTATTATACCATCTGCGATTGTAATTACACGATGAGCCACCATTGCATAATCTTTTTCGTGCGTAACCATGACTATTGTTTGACCCTCTTTGTTTAATTCTTGGAAAACTTTTAATACAGTCTTTGCTGTTTCACTATCTAAATTAGCTGTTGGTTCATCTGCAAAAATAATTTTTGGTGCATGACCTATCGCCCTTGCTATACTTACTCTCTGTTGTTGTCCTCCAGAGAGTTGGTTTGGTAGATTGTTTAATTTATCTGATAACCCAACCTTTTCAAGAGCCGTCTTTGCACTTCTTTCTGCCACAGGATTGTCTGCTCCTTGCATAAGAAGCGGTAACATCACATTTTCTAGGGCTGTAAGCTCTGGTATCAAAGCATAATCCTGAAAAACGAAGCCGAGCTCTCTTAGTCTAAATTTAGTTTTTTCTTTATTACTTAATTTTAAAATATTTACACCATCAACAAATATTTCACCGGCATTGGGCTCGTCCAACAAGCTAAGCTGGTATATGAGAGTGCTTTTACCAGAACCAGACTTACCAGTGATAGCGACGAATTCTCCAGGTTTAACATGTAAATCTAGCCCCTTTAAAACGACGAGTTCTGTATCTCCTGTTTTAAACTTTTTTAATATATTTGTTGCTTTAATCATTTTATTTTTACAAATTAATTTCTTCCCAAAATTGCATCTAATGTATTTTGTTTTACAACAATTCTAGCTGGTATATACCCGGCGATAACTGTAGCAATAATAAGAAGAATAGCTCTTATACCAACACCAATAGGTGTAGCAACGAGAATTCCATCACTAAATGGAAAATTAATAGGGTGGGCCACAAAGTATGGTTGTATTAATAAAAATACCAAAAGACAACCAATAGTTGTACCTACAATCGCATAAAATACAGCCTGTAAAACATATGCTGTTTTTATAACACTAGACTCTATTCCGATACCTTTTAATATTCCAATAAATTTCCTGCGAGTAATAGCATTTATATAAATAACAATAAAAATTGTAATTGATGCAACAACAAGCCCAATACCTCCGACAACATTTCCAAGAATAGCAAAAGTATTTACAAGATCAGTTAAGAATTTTGGCTTACCCTCATCAAAAGTTTGAATCTTTGCATCTTTATCGGCTCCTGTTTTTTTAATAGCATCTCTCACGAATTCTGGATCTATACCAGGCTTTAATTTTATAGCTATTTCATTTACATTGTAATCTGTTTTACCTGCAATTACTCTAAACTGAGATTCTGGAAAATAAACTCTCCTCGAGATTTCATCAACCTTACTTTTTACAATACCTTTTATAACAACTTCTCTTGTGTGTCCATTTATTGTTACTCTTACTTTATCTCCAACCTTTGCATCACTAAGAGTTGCAAATTCTGTAGATTCAACTGGGAAATATTTTTTTAATAGCATAGAACCAATGAGAACTTTGTCATTGTCATCTGGTCTTAAATACTCTCCTTCTACAACATATTTAGAAAGACCGGTAACACTGTTCTCAGCCAATACATCTATCCCCGTAATAGAAGTATTAACTTCATCAGATATATCAGTCTGCTTTATTTTAGATTTATAATTTGCTTCTATCTTACCTCTTGTTATGTACCTCGCTGTTAGGCCTTCTACCCACGGCATTGCTTCTACTGTTTTAATTATTTGTGGACTATGTTCAACAATATCTTTATTTTTAAGAGGAGAAATAACAATATCACTAGTATAAAGGGTCTTAACAGCATCTGTTGCCCCCTGAATAAGACCAACTAAAATACCACTAACAACAACAAGATTAAGAAAGGTAAGGACCATCACAAAAATGATAAGAATCGTAGTGGCTGGACTGCTTCTTTTTACTTGTCTGTAAGCCAAAAAAGAACCAATTTTAAAATCTTCTAAAATTCGATTTTTTATTTTTTTACTACTATGTTCTTTTTCTTGTGCTGTAAGAATCATATTTTAAATTATACACTATTTTTACAAAAAAATAATCAAAAAGGGCGGACACTTCGTGCCCGCCCTTTTGTATTTAAATTTTATAAGTATTTT
>DYQJ01000407.1 GCA_020719345.1 Draconibacterium orientale
AAATTGAGAAAGCAAATTAGTTCTTCTAAATAAGATATAGAATAGACAAAAATATTCCCACTTAGACCAATAAGTCTTGGTGGGATTTTTATTTATAAAAATACATTAAGATCTGTATTCCGGGGTTTGTCAATAGTTTTGTGTAAATAGAAAATTCAAACATACTTGATAAAAATATTGACAACTAACAATTTTAAGAGTAAAGTCTTGATAATTAATTCCTTAAATTTTAAATTTATGAAAAAAATACAAATTATTAGCTTATTTATGATAAGCATCTTCGCTTTTCCGGCTAGCGCCTATGACTGCTCGCAAATAGTCTGCGATTGCTCCTGTCCCACTTGCACTTGCCATAATTATGCCGGTAAGTCTTTTGCCATCAAAAATGACAATCTCTACAATCACTTAAGAGGGCGGATTATCATTACTCCGCAAAATAACGGTGAGACTTATTATATTTCCGCCACCGAAAAAAAACTTTACTACCTCGGTGATTATTCGCAAGCACTCAAAGTAATGCAGGGCCTAGGAACGGGTGCCAATAGTGAAACTCTAAAAAAGGTCGGCACCGGATATGGCCGACTCAATGGCTACGACAGCGACAAAGACGGTTTACCTGATGATTTTGAGTCCTTAATCGGCACCAATATCGGCACATTTAACACCGACGGCGACCGTTATAGCGATAAGATTGAGATTGACAATAATTATAACCCCAATAAAGGCGACGGCAAAAGAATGCTAATGAGCAATAACCTCAAAGGCCGAATCTTTCTTCAAGTTGACCGCAAAGGCGAAGCATGGTATATGAATCCGCTTGATGAAAAAAAATATTTACTGAAAACACAAGACGATATGAGCAATTTGATCAATAAATTCGCGCTTGGTATCTCCAATTACGACCTCGGTCGTTTGCTAAAATAATAAACACAAACAACAAAACGGATTATTTGGGGCTATTTTTAGTTGACAAAATTATTTTGCAATTTTTCGTTGTCTGGCTCGATTTTTTAGGTATCGATCAATGGCTTCTTTTGAAGTTAACCAATCACGTCCTTCTTTGTGGGCCTCTAATCTCCCCTGTCTCGATAGCAAGTTTAAATATTTAGCATTTTCTATTTATAAATATTGGTTCTTCGGATAATTTTATAGGTGATTTATCAATAACTAAAACATATTCTTTGTCATTCTAAATTTGTCTTAAGACTTTAGGATGCCTGTCCGCCTTTGGGGAAATAATCTATAATAACGTAAATACAAAGAAAACGGTATAGATGAGATAACACTCTATTATAGATCCTTCGCTTACGCTCAGGATGACAAAAAA
>DYQJ01000227.1 GCA_020719345.1 Draconibacterium orientale
GTGACGCTATTTTAAATTTCTACAAAGATGTCGTGGCTAACGCCACTAAAAAAAAATGTTCATAAAACTTACAGGAAAATAAAACTCATTTTTACAACAAAATAAACGTACCAGTTTAAAACTTTGGCAAGTTAAATAATAAACAGTTTATAGTAATATAAAATTATCCGAAAATTCCTCTAAAAACTTCTTCTACTTTGGCAACAAAATTTATTTTTATAGGGAATCGGGAGAAATCTATGCCTTTTTTATTGTATTTAGAAATGTAAATCTGTTTTAATCCGAGTTTTTCAGCTTCGGTTATTCGTTGTTCTACTCTGCTGACGGGTCTAATTTCGCCGGATAATCCTACTTCTCCGGCAAAACAGACTTCTTTACTAATAGAAATATCTTGGTCGGATGACAAAATAGAACAAATAACTGCGAGGTCTATTGCGGGGTCGCTGACTTTTAATCCGCCTGCAATATTTAAAAAGACATCTTTTTGCGAGAGACGAAATCCTGCTCGTTTTTCAAGTACGGCAAGTAACATACTTAGTCGTCTTAAATCAAATCCGGTGGCAGTGCGTTGTGGTGTCCCGTATGCTGCCGAGCTGACGAGTGCCTGCACTTCTATCAAAAATGGACGTATGCCCTCGATGCTTGCCGAGATAGATACTCCGCTTAATTCTTCTTCCGAATTAGACATCAGCATTTCTGATGGATTGTTTACTTCTCGCAGTCCGGAACCTTGCATCTCAAAAATTCCTAACTCTGAGGTGGAGCCGAAGCGATTTTTTGTGGCACGTAAAATACGGTAAACATGATTTCTATCTCCTTCAAACTGTAATACGGTGTCTACCATGTGTTCCAATACTTTTGGACCTGCAATACTGCCTTCTTTATTTATATGTCCTATCAAGATGAAAGGAATACTGCTTTCTTTGGCTTTTTTCATCAAAGCGGCAGTGCATTCGCGGACTTGCGAAACGGTGCCTGGCGAAGATTCTATCCGTTCGGTTTGTAAGGTCTGAATAGAATCAATAATTACTATATCGGGTTTTTGTTTAACTATAATATTTTCAATAGATTCTAATAGTACTTCGCTAACCACATAACAATTGTTGGTAGTATTAGTTATGCGTTCGGCTCGCAGTTTTATTTGTTGTAAACTTTCTTCACCGGAAATATATAGCGTTCGTTTGGGTATATTGAGGGCGATTTGAAGTGCGAGAGTAGATTTTCCTATACCGGGTTCTCCTCCTATCAAAACAACAGAACCCTGAACGAGTCCACCTCCTAAGACACGATTAAATTCTTTATTTAAAGTGTCAATACGTGAGGTTTCACTATAATCTACTTCAGAAATTAGAATCGGCGTGGAACTGCTTTTTTGAATCCCTGCGCCGGTATTTTGTCGTGGACTAACAATTTCTTCTACATAAGTATTCCATTGTTCACAAACGGGACATTTTCCTATCCATTTTGGTGACTCTGCTCCACAATTCTGACAAAAATAACTTGTCTTAGTTTTTGACATAGTATTTAGTTTTTACATTTTAGGTTAAACAATATTAATTATTCTTTGTTTTTATATCCAAACCATTAAGATGTTGTCTTCTATGTTGGTAGTAAATTCTTTATGTCTTGTTTTGTCCATGATGAGCATGTATGATTTATTTGCGTTTTCGCGTCTCATATAATCTTTTAGTCGTTCTATACCTTGTAGATGATATTCTTGTCCTCGCCATAGTTTTAGTTCTACAATAAATTTTTCATTTTCAAACAAAACAACTATATCTAAACGTTTTTCTTCGCTGGTCTCAACTTCTTTAAAAGAAAAACCTATTCCGTTGATTATAGGTTTCAAAAAGACTAAGAACAATAAGCGGAGGTCTTTTTCCAAGAACTCATCCGATTTTAAAACTTCTGATTTGGAATATTTTTCTTTAATGACTTCTTGAAATTTTAATAATACTTTTTCAAAGTTTAGTTTTCCGGCAGGTGTAATGTATGAAGATTGAATGACATCATAAATTTTATCAACTTCTACCTTCTGTGTTTGCATTTTAGTTACAACATAATTAGTTAGATATTCTTCATAAATTTTATTATGAATTTTTACTTTTCCTTTATAGTTGTCTATAATTCCGTGAGTATAAGCAATATCAATAAGTGGAACATCTTTTACGAAAGTAAAAGTTTTGCTTCCTAACAACAAATTGACCACAAAATTATAAAGTTCAGGATCATTTTCTATATTTTTGGAAAGACTGCTAAAATTAGTATTACTTTCCAAACAAATTGTTTTTACTACCGTTTCAATATCATTAATATTCCAATTTTTATCGTTTCGTTGTGGTAGAATTTTCTCGTCAATTTCTTTACAAATTTTGCTAACTAAGAAAGGGTAACCACTTGTATAATAATATATTCGTTTGCTAATTTCGGGAATATCCATTTTTATTTTTTTATCATTAACATAATCTATTAGCATGGTGCTTATTTCTTGTGGATTGAAACTCATGTCGATGATAAAATCGGCGGCTATATTCCAGGGGCTGTTATTTTTTAGTTCGGTATCAGGATTTATTTTCAATTTTAATGTTTTTACATCATGTACTCCTGCCAGTATGACGCTGTGAAAAGAGTAATCTGTTCCTTTTGCTTGATTCAAATATTTGTTTCGTAACATAGCCAAGAAATCTAAGAACAATTGGTTATTCATGCTCTTATCTACTTCGTCTATCAATAAGACTAATTTTTGTTTAGATAAAGTTGCGAGTTGAGTAATTATTTTACTTAGTTTTTTAAAATCTGTTGGCATTTCTATATTATTCAGCAATTCAAAATATTCTTTTTTATTTTGCAATTCAAAAGTGTCCTTTAATAAATAGATGAATTGTGGGATAAAAAGTTTTGCGTTTTTGTATGCTTCTACCCCGATGCCTTCAAAACTTGTTTCTATACATAAATAATCTTGTCTTTTTTGTAATTCTTTATAAAGTATAAAAAAAGTCGTAGTTTTACCATATTGACGTGGACGGTTGATACTAAAATACTCACGGTTTTCTATTAGCTCCAAAATATTTTCTATTTTTGTTGTTGTGTTGACCATATAGTGCATTTCAGGTATACAAACGCCTGTAATATTAAATTTTTTTTTCATTTTTTGCATTAATTAAAATTTTAGTTCTACTTCCGGCAATTTAGTTATTAATATAAAAAATTTCTTTATCAGAGGCATCAAGTATTATCTTCTTGTTTTTAACAATTTTATCAGCTATCACTTGTTTTGCAAGGTCGTTGATGATATATTTTTGCATGATTCGTTTTATTGGTCTTGCTCCAAATTGGGGCTGATATCCGGTGTTACAGAGAAAATCTATTGCTTTATCTGTTATTTCTATTTCAATATTTTTTTCTTTTAGAAGCGTTTGAATATTATAAAACTGTATTTTAATAATTTCACGAATTTCAGCGATGCTAAGGGGTGTGAACATTATTATTTCATCTACTCGGTTTAAAAATTCGGGTCTGATAGTTTTTTTGAGGAGTTCAAATACTTGTTGCTTAGTTTCTTCTAATACTGTTTCTCGGTTTGTGTCGTTAATATATTGTAAATTATCTTGTATAATATGCGAGGCGATATTAGAAGTCATTATGACAATAGTATTTTTGAAGTTTACAGTTCGTCCTTTGTTGTCCGTAAGTCTTCCATCATCTAAAAGTTGTAATAAAGTATTAAATACATCGGGATGTGCTTTTTCTATTTCGTCTAATAATACTACGGAGTAAGGTTTACGTCTTACCGCTTCTGTAAGTTGTCCTCCTTCGTCATATCCTACATATCCGGGAGGCGCTCCTATCAGACGCGAGACTGAGTGTCGTTCTTGATATTCAGACATATCTATTCTGGTCATCAGATTTTCGTCGTCAAATAGGAATTCGGCGAGTGCTTTTGCGAGTTCGGTTTTCCCTACTCCTGTTGTCCCTAAGAAAATAAAAGAGCCGATTGGTCGTTTTTCGTCCTGCATACCAGCTCTGCTTCGTCTGATGGCATCCGCTACTGCTTCTATCGCTTGGTTTTGTCCGACTATTCGTTTGTGCAGCTCAGCTTCGAGATTTACAAGTTTATCTTTTTCGGTTTGTAACATTTTGGTTACCGGTATTCCTGTCCATCTGGAAACTATTTCAGCTATATCTTCATAATCAACTTCTTCTTTAATGAGAGAAGTTTGTGCTTGCATCGTTTGTAGTTCGTTTTTTAGTCGTGCTATATTCTGTTCGGCATTTTTTATTTTGCCATATCTAAGTTCGGCAACTTTTCCGTAGTCCCCTTCTCGTTCTGCGACTTCGGCTTCATATTTAGCATTTTCTATTTCTTGTTTGTTTGTCTGTATTTTAGCAATAATATTTTTTTCCAGATTCCATTTATCATGCAGCTGCTTGTTATCTTCTTGTAAATTAGCAATTTGTACAGACAGGATTTTTAGTTTATCATCATTTCCTTCTCTTTTGATGGCTTCTCGTTCTATTTCCAGCTGCTTTATTTTGCGATTTATTTCGTCTATTGGTACGGGGACAGAGTTCATTTCTAATCTTAATTTAGAAGAGGCTTCATCTATTAGGTCTATTGCTTTATCTGGCAAAAATCTATTGCTGATATATCTTTGCGAAAGTTCTACGGAGGCAATTATGGCATCATCTTTAATACGTATTTTATGATGATTTTCGTATTTCTCTTTTAATCCTCGAAGAATAGAAATGGCGCTCATTTTATCTGGCTCGTCTATCATAACTATTTGAAATCTACGTTCTAACGCTTTATCTTTTTCAAAATATTTTTGATATTCGTTAAGAGTAGTTGCTCCTATGGCTCTTAGTTCACCTTTTGCTAATGCAGGTTTAAGAATATTTGCGGCGTCCATTGCTCCTTCGCTTTTTCCTGCACCTACGAGTGTATGTATTTCATCAATGAACAATACGATTTCTCCGTTAGATGTGACTACTTCGTTAATAACTGCTTTGAGACGTTCTTCAAATTCGCCTTTATATTTAGCACCGGCAATTAGCGCTCCCATGTCGAGGGAGTATATTAATTTTGATTTTAATGTTTCCGGCACGTCTCCATTTATTATTCGGTGTGCCAGTCCTTCGGCGATAGCTGTTTTTCCTACTCCGGGTTCACCTATGAGAATAGGGTTGTTTTTTGTTCTTCGCGACAATATTTGTAAAACTCTTCGGATTTCGTCTTCTCTTCCTATTACGGGGTCTAATTTTCCATGTCGTGCTTGCTGATTCAAATTAATTGCATATTTGCTAAGAGAATTGTAAGAGTCTTCGGCACTTTGAGAGGTTGTTTTTGCTCCTTTGCGAAGGTCATTAACTATCTTAAAAAGTTCTTTTTCAGTTACTCCATTGTCTTTTAGCAATTGCGAAATTGTGTCATTGGTTAGAAAAATGCCTAAAATAATATATTCTAATGTTACAAACTCGTCACCTTCGTCTTTGGATTTGTTTATTGCATGTCGCAGCGCGGTGACTGCAAAATTAGAGAGATAAGCTTCGCCTCCGGTAACTTTTGGATACGAGTCAATAATTTTATCTAATATTTTTTCAAATACTGTTACATTAATGTTCATCTTTTTAAGGATAAACGAGGTCAAGCTTTCATCTGTTTGCATAACAGACTTTAAGAGATGTCCATTTTCTATAGCTTGATTATTTTTTTGCTGCGCTAAGTTGAAAGCTTTTTGTACGGCTTCTTGCGATTTAATAGTAAAATTATCTAAGTTCATAATAGTAAAAATTAAGTTTTTTCTTTTCAATAGTATAATCAAATATCTTACCAAGTGACCAGTGGCAGTTATTTGCGGTTGTTAAGAGTTAAAAATATTTAATTCTGATATAAAAAACTGACAAAATGTCGGTTTTTTATAATTAGTGTCTATTTATAAAGTTCAAAAATATTAACCTCAATAATTCATAAAATATGCTAACTTATTTGTAACTATTTAGCAACGTAGTTGCGTAATCTTTGTAGAAAAAATAACGAAAAACAAAAGGTGCGTAGCAGCGAAATCTTTGTAACGATTTGTCAAACACCTATGTAGTGTGGAGGTTACCTATTTTCTACAAAGATTACGCAACTACGTTGCTAAATAGTTACAATACTTTTATTTTCGTTATTTTTTTCTACAAAGATTACGCAACTACGTTGCTAAATAGTTACAATACTTTTATTTTCGTTATTTTTTTCTACAAAGAT
>DYQJ01000228.1 GCA_020719345.1 Draconibacterium orientale
ATTGATAATCAAATATTTCACGCAGAGTCTCGCAAAGGTAAAAACGCAAAGTTTTGCAAAGAAGTGTAACCTAATAAATGAAACATGCCAAAAAAACACTTAAATATATTTTTATTATTTATTTTAAAAACCTAAGTCTCATGAAAAACATATATAATATGATTTACACAATAGATAATACGAAAAAGATGGAAGAAGAATTGTTTGATGTTGAGGAAATTTTGGATGACTCTTTCTTGGACATGGAGAAATTGTTTAAAACAGTAGAGATGGAGCCGGATAGACGTCTCATAGACAATATATTATCAAAGATTTAAAAGGTAGTAAAATTTTAAATTCTCAAGTATCTAATAAAAAAACTCACAGCATTTTGTGAGTTTTTTATTTTTAAAAGATTAGTTGTAAATAATGCTTACATTTCTACGATTGTAATTTTTTTAGTAATATCTAACCAGGTGTGTTCGGTGTCGTACCATTTAATACGATTTTCCCAAGTTATTTCTGTCGAATGTTTAGATTCAAAAATAATAAGATATCCATGCGGTTCATTTATTTTATCTAAGTATCTGACTAATTGGTCTAATCCTTCTTCTTTATAGAATTCGTCTCTTTTTATTTTTAGTTCTAATACAAAATTTTGATTATTGTAAATCACAAGCAGGTCGCATCTTCCATTTCCTAATGCCATTTCTCGTTCTATTTGTCCACCTCCGTTTATCACTCGTTGTAAAAAAGCCATTAATAATAATTGATGTCCGGCTTCTTTAAAAGTAAACCTTTCTAACCAGCTTTCCGAATTTTTGCGGTAGAATTTTTGAAACTCTTTTAGTAGTGCGTCCATGTTAATTTTATTTTCTTTTGTAAAAAAACATTTTGGTTCTACCTTCGGCGTCAGTGACATTTGCATACTGTTATTCATTACTCGCGGCACAATTTCTTGATATATAGGGTTTGCAAAACATATTCCTTTGTTTGCGTCTTTAATCACTAATCCTAAGTCTAAGCAATATTGGAGGTCGTCGTTAAAGGTATCATGTAGCAGTTCTTCGCCGTTTATAATTGCTATTACAATCTTTTTTACTCGTTCTTCCGCTAATTTGTCAATTAAGCTATCTAAGTGAGTGTCGCGGCGGAGTATTAATTGTTCTTTTGCAGTGAATACCATCTCGGTAGTTATGGGTTTGCTGGTGTTGTTTAGCAAAATTTTATTTACTATTTCGTGTGCCATTGCATTGACCAGCCATGGTTGTCCTGCGGTATAATGATAAATAAGTTTTGTGACTGCTTCCGTAAATACTTGTCCGGTGTCGTGAGTATGTAGTGCAAATAAATTAGTTACTTCTTGCAGCGAAAAGTTTTTTAAAGTAAAGGATTCAGCTTTTATATTGAAAGGTGAGCCGCCGCCGAGAGATTTTTCTTCTGGATTTGTTTTCATCTTATAATCACGCACATCGCGGAGTCCTACCAGCGCAATTGATGATGGAAAAGCTTTGGGACGAAATTGAAACCCATTTCGTAGTTGCCTTAAAATAGAGACTAAGTTATCATCATACAAGGAGTCTATTTCATCTATTAATAAGACTATTGGTTTAGTATTTTGTAGAGTCCATTCGGTTAGATAATTTTGTAACGATTTATGTGAAGATTCATTGTATTCAATCATTTTTAAACCAAAAACAGTGCTGGCTTGAATTAGTGATTTAATTATTTTTTCATTTGCCACGTTTTCGGGTATGCTCCTATATCCTGCACTTTCTACGGAGAAGACCAGTGCATCATATTTCCCTTCGGCATTTATTTGGTGTGCAAGTGTGTGTAAAAGAGTTGTTTTGCCGCTTTGTCGTGGTGCATGCAAAATAAAATATTGTTTATTTTCTATTAATTGATAAATACTTTCTTGTATGTTTCGTAAGGGATTTATCATATAATGCCAATCTGATATGCAAAATCCTGTTGTGTTAAAATATCTTTTCATTTTTATTTGAGATTAAAATTAAGTAATATATAAATCAGACAAAGATATAAAAAAATGTCAATATTAAATTTTTTTTGCACGAGTATTATACAAATGAAGTTAAAAATTTGCTCAGTTTTTTTACAAATATATCGCTGTCGTTAATACTTTTTACTACGGTCAGATTTTCGCCGCCTGCGGTTATAAATATAGATTTGTATTCTATTGCGAGTTCTATATTTGTTTCTAAGCAGTCGGAAATGAAGCTAGGACTTACTATCAAAATCTTTTTATGATTATTTTTGGCACATTGCAATATAATATCTTCCGTAAATGGTTCTATCCATTTCTTAGCAAAACGCGATTGAAAACTAATAATATATTTATCTTCTTTTAAATAAAGACGTTCAGTTAATTTACGGGTTGTTTCATAACATTGTGCTTTATAACAATATTTATTGTCGTCAGAAATATGGTTTTTACAATCAAATTTTTCACATTCCGTATTTTTGTGTATCAGGTATATTTGTTTGAGTGGCAAACTGTGAAAGCTAAAAATTATTTTGTCAAATCCTTTTAAATCGTGTATTAAAATATTGTTTATGATGGCATCCAAATAAAAATCTTGTTGGTAGAAATGATTAATAAATTTGAGCGAAGGAAAGAAATTTGACCTTTTAAAGTATCGCATTATTTTTTCAAAAATACTACCTGTTGTAGCACCTGCATATTGAGGGAAAAGCGGGAGAAAAATAATTTCATCGGTATTTTGGCGAACAACTTTATTTAAAACTTCAATAATATTCGGTGATTGATAGTTCATTGCGAGTTCTACGGTATAATTTTGCGGTAGCTGTGATTTTAATTTTTCCATCAGCGAAATGGAGTGGATAAGAAGCGGTGAACCTTCAGGTGTCCACAATTTTTTATACTTACTCGTGCTTTTGCGAGTTCTTAGTGGCACGATAAAACAATTAACTAATAATTTTCGTAATACAAAAGGTAGCGTTATCACTCTGCTGTCCGATAAAAATTCGCGAAGATATTTTGAAACATAGTTATTTTGTGGTAATTGAGGCGTTCCTATATTGATAAGAATTACAGTTATTTTACGGTCGTTCATAATTTAAAGAATAATAAAATACGTCTTTGTGTTTTTTGAAGTTTAATTATGTATATTATAAATGGCAACTTGCCAAAGTTGAAAACTGGTACGTTTATTTTGACTATTTTTTGAAATAATATTTTCCTGCTTGTTTTATGTAGATATTTTATTTAGCAACGTAGCAGTAAAATCTTTGTAACGATTTGTCCAACAACT
Source organism: Draconibacterium orientale (assembly GCA_020719345.1). Classification (GTDB taxonomy): domain Bacteria; phylum Bacteroidota; class Bacteroidia; order Bacteroidales; family DYQJ01; genus DYQJ01. The sequence goes on from DYQJ01000228.1 coordinate 3,276, forward strand.
ATGTAGTGTGGAGGTTACCTATTTTCTACAAAGATTACGCAACTACGTTGCTAAATAGTTACCACAATTCTATGTACTATAGTGGAACTTGCCAAAATTTTAAACTTTGGCAAGTTTTAATTACAACACAATTACAGAAGAATAAAATATTGATAATCAGATATTTATCATTAATTATTAATAATTATTTTTTCTGTTTTAGTAAATTTGTCGTTGCTGATAGATATAAAATATATACCGGATTTATAACTATTTATATCAATAATTTTAGTTATTTGATTATTAATTATATCGGTATAAATAAGTTTTCCGGTGATGTCGTGAATCTGTATATTTAGATTTTCTGCTTCGCTATTAAAATTAATTTTAATAAAATCTTTAGCCGGATTTGGAGAGATATTAAAATCTAATTCTACTTTAGAAGGGTCTATTTTGTTTGTTCCTGTGACGATGAAGCTGTGTTTTATATTAGAGCCAAACCACCGTTGTAATTCTTTATAGACAGTGCTTTGTTGTGCGTTCATAAATTTGATATATCCGTTTCCGCTGCTTGAAGGCCAGTCATACATTCCATCTCCTTCGGAGTCGTACATTACAAAATCGTAACATCCTGGTGCTAAGTTTATTTTATCATTATGCACAGCACTGACATTGAATGCGTCTCGTTGCAAAACAACTTCTCCTGCGGCGTTATATATTTTGTAATAATTTTGTTCAGGGTATTTATTTGTTAAAATACTAATAACAAATTCGCCATCATACGTAGGCACAGTAGTAAAGGTAGACCATAATTTGTTATTTAGTTCATATTCATCAGCTTGTCCGTTGACGGAGATTATTTCTGCGTCAAAGAATTTTTTATCAACTTCTTCAAACTCTACATAATCAATTTCCGGCAAGTATATTATCGCTTGTTCTAAGAATTTCAAACTTCCGTTCCATTTGTATTCAAGAGTTGTTTTTCCGCGAACTCCGTATTTAATAACTACTTCTGTAATTTCTTGTTTTCCGTTATTTTTAATTTCTATAATAGGACGTCCGCAAATAGGATTGAAACGGTTGTTTTGTTCGTAAGTATTCGGCGCTATAATTTTTTCCAATTCGGCATCGGTATTGAAATTGTGGTCTCCGTAGCTCACAAAATAAGATTCCATGACATAATTTCCATACGGGTCATATTCTATATCATAGTCTAAATCAACAGTTTGGTCTGTTTCGGAGATAAATTCGCCGAGTTCCCAATTGTAAGTTGTTCCTTTCATTCCGGGGCACCATCCTGCTCGGTCGTAGAACCATGTTCCTCCTTGCGGGAATAGAGGACTTTCGCCGCATTCTTGTAATATTTGCCAGCTAAAATGTTTCGTTCCGTTTATTTTTAACGAATGTAAATTTTCACAAAACTCGCCGCAATTATTACCTGTTCCAAAACCGTGTCCTGTGACCGTGGATTTGAAACGGAACATTTTAGCATTTTCCTGAATAGTCATTGTTTTACTTGTAATTTTGGTATCGAAGACTTTTAAATCCACGTTCTCGTTCCATACTCGTTGAATATCTAAGAGTTCACGATTAGGTGTTCCTTCTATAAAAATGAATTTTTGGTCTAAAAGTTCTTGAAAATTACCGGCTTGCAAATGAACTTCGTCTCCTTGCAATAAATGTTGATAGTCTGTTACATCAAATATCCACATCCAGCCATTGTCTCCGAGAGAGAGATTATTTCCATACGGGGTAATGAATCTTCCTAATTCCCATTGTATAACAACTTCTTCCGTTGGGTCAGTAGTAGGGAATTGCAACATTTCCAGATGGATAGTGTTATATGGAGTGACTAATGTAGAGTCTATTAGAGTAGCATTTTCGTCGTAAACATGATTATTCCAATATGTAGGATATCCGTATATTGTTTGTTTGAATACGGGTTTGTCGGTAGGTATTAGCTGTTCGTAAATATCTAATTGCATAATTTGCTTAGGATATTCATCAACTTTTATTTCGGTGGCAGTTGTATAAGTAGCTAAGTTTCTGACAAATACCACGTTTGGTCGTTTTTGTATAATATTAAAATTTTTTATACGGTTTCCGTAGAATAAAGTTCTGTGTGGGACTCCATTCATTTTAATGGCTTGATTACTAACATATTCAGTGGCGTTGTATAAATCGGCTTCGTTAAAATTGTAAAAAGCTTTAAGACTTGCATAATTTGGATGCGTATTATCAATTTTATTGTACATTAGATTTTTTATAGTTGTGGCATCTAATTCTTTGCTCCAGATAGCGAATTCGTCAATTTTACCGTCATAGAATCGTAATATATTTGGTTCTAAGTCTGTTAGTCCTCGTCCTATCGCAAAAGTAGTTATGTCTCCTATTGTTTTAGCTTTACCTGTTCCGCTTGTCAATAAAGTTCCGTTCAAATATATCTTCATACTTCCGGTAGTTTTATTTTTAGTAAATGCCCAGAAGTTCCAACGTCCTTCGTATTGAGTAGTTGTTAGCGTTTTTTGGATTCCTTCGTAGCTTGTTCCGTCTCCTACGTCCCAGTTTACCACGCTGTTATCCCAAGGAAGATGCACATTTAATACTCGTTTCCCTTCGGCGTTAATGGCTTCAAATATAGATTGCTTTGCGGGTTGAACGTCAGGGTTGCCGTATTGCCAAAAAGATATAGTTATTTCATTTTTTACATCGGCAAGATTATTTACAGGAATGTATATTGCGTCTGGTCCGCTAAAAGTTAAAAATTTGTCGTCGTCATTGCTATATATTCCGCAATTAAAACCTGTTTCTGCTCCGAGAATATTAGAATTGGCTGTTTTTTCTTCTACGGTAAAATTAAAATCCATTAATACATTGGTAGCGTATAAAAATAGTGACCAAAATTCAAATTTACTGATTTTTCATA
>DYQJ01000408.1 GCA_020719345.1 Draconibacterium orientale
TTTTTGTGGGCATTTGTGCAAATTTGAAACTTTGTGCAAGAAAGAAACATTTGTGGGTAATTGATACATTTGTGCCTTGAAACCCCACAAAAAAAAGCAACGCCGCCTACAATTTTTCGTTAGGTTTTATTGCAAAACGAATAGACAATAATGAAAAGAATAATAACATATGGAACATTTGACTTATTACATATTGGACATATCCGACTATTAAAACGTGCAAAAGAACTTGGAAGTTATCTAATTGTTGGATTGTCAACAGATGATTTCAATAAAATTAAAGGTAAACAATCTTATATGCTTTATGAAGAGCGTTTCGAAGTTTTGTCTTCCTTGAAATTTGTTGATGAAATTATACAAGAAAATTGTTGGGAACAAAAGGAATTTGACATCAAAAAATATGATATTGATTGTTTTGTAATTGGCGATGATTGGAAAGATAAATTTGATTATTTACAAAATATTTGTGAAGTAATTTATATTCCACGCACTGTAAATATTTCGGTGGTGATTCAAAAAGTATGATAAAATAAAACTTTAACAATAAGGAAATTAGTGTAATTTTGTATCATGTTAAAAATAGAAATCACACTAAAATGTCCTCATTGTTCAGGGACAAATATAGTAAAAAATGGAACAAAAAAATACGGTGTCCAAAACTATTTATGCAAGGACTGTGGCAGACAATTTATTGGCGACCATGCCTTGACTTATAAAGGTTGTCATTCAGAGCTTTACCACAAGATAGAATTAATGCTTGTAAGAAATGTCGGAATTAGGGATATCGCTGTAATAGAAAATATTAGTATAGGGACAGTACTTACGGTATTAGCCAAGTCGGATAAAGTGATAAAGCCTAAACAGAAACACTATGACAGTTTGGAAGTTGATGAATTTTGGACTTATGTAGGAACCAAGGAGAAAAAAGAATGGCTTATATATGCATATCACAGAGCAAGCGGAGAAATAGTGGCATGGGTATGGGGTAAAAGAGATTATAAAACAGCTAAAAAACTGAGAGAAAAGATAAACGAACAGAAAATAACGTTTACTACCATTTATTCAGATGACTGGGAAGCGTTTAAAAAGGCTTTTAGTGGAGATAATCATTTGACAGGTAAGAAATACACTGTGGGTATTGAAGGAAATAATTGTCGATTGCGACATAGAATTAGACGGGCTGTTAGAAAAACTTGTTGCTTTTCTAAAAAAATGTGTAATCATTTAAAAGCCTTTTGTTTAGCCTTCTTTTATATTAATTTTGGTTTTATTTAATTTTTATCATACTTTTTGAATCACCATC
>DYQJ01000229.1 GCA_020719345.1 Draconibacterium orientale
TTCCAAAACGTCTTGGACGCGGCAATAATACAACTTGCTTTTGTGATAATATTACATCTCTGATAAACAATGATTTATCAACAAAATAATTATTATTTTCAATAATACTTTTAAAATCCGAGTTTCCTAAGTTTAATTGTTTCATTACATTCAGTATAATTTTATGCGAATATAAACAAATTATCATTTATTACAAATAAAAAGAAATATTATTAACGTAAACTGCTTAAAATACTACTATTGCTAAATAGTAAATAAAATTAAGTATTTTTATAGATTTTTTTTTATTTATTTTATTACTTTTGCAAAAAATAAATATTAGTTAAACGTAAAATAAAAAGATAAGATGAAAAAGATTTTGATTACCCTGTATCTCGTGTTCAGTTTTTGTATTGGTTTTTCACAAACCGATGTTCTGTTAACCATTGATAAAAAGAACATTACCAAAGAAGACTTTTTGCGAATCTACCAAAAAAACAACTCCAACAATGTGTCCTCCGACATAAAAAAAGCCAAAGATTATATGGAATTGTTTATTAATTTTAAGCTAAAAGTATTAGAAGCCGAAAAAATGGGCATGGACACTTTGTCAGACTTTAAAGCCGAATTAGAAAACTATTCTGCCGAACTCGTGAAACCTTATTTAACTGATGACGAGAAATACGAAAATATGCTCAAAGAAGCATATCTGCGCATGCAAACAGATGTGGAAATAAGCTTTATCTTTGTAGAAATCCCCCTAAATCCCACTCCAAAAGATACATTAGAAGCTTATAGCAAAGCTATGACCGTTCGCAGCCGTCTTTTAAAAGGTGAAGACTTCACTAAAGTAGCCAAAGAAACATCAGATGCTACTTCGGTAGAGCAAAACGGAGGAAAAATAGGTTATCTTAACGCACTCAAAGCGCCATATCAAATAGAAAATTTTATGTACAAAGCAAAAATAAATGACATATCGGCACCATTTCGCGAAATTAACGGTTATTATATAATTAAAGTAACCAACATTAGACCAAACCAGGGAGAAGTAAAAGTAGCACACATAATGATAAGCCTACCTGACGGTGCTACAAAAGACCAAGAAAATGCTGCAAATCAAAAAATAGAAACTATTAAAACAAAACTCGCCGAAGGAATCAGCTTCGAAGATATAGCTAAAGAATATTCGGATGACAAAAGCACAAGCACAAAAGGTGGAGAAATACGATTCTTCGGTAGCGGAGAAATGGTGCCACCTTTTGAAGAAGCTGCATTTGCTTTAAAAAAGATAGGTGACATCTCGGCGCCGGTAAGAACTTTATACGGCTGGCATTTTATTAAACTATTAGATAAGAGACTGATACAAACTTATGAAGAACTATTGCCTACTCTAAAAACTAAGGTAACAGCAGATGCCAGATACTCACTTTGTGCAGAATCTATAATACAAAAATCTAAAACGCTATCTAATTTTAAAGAAATTAATCCGATAACTGACTTTTATACCGTCATCGACTCCACTATATTTAAAGCTAAATGGGACATAAAAAATGCAGATAAACTCAACAAACCTTTATTTAGCTACGACAATAAAACGATAACTCAACAAGACTTCGCACAACATCTCGCCAAAAACCAAAAAACAACATCCGCAATTAATATAAATTTTTATGTTGATAATCAATATAAAAACTTTATACAAGAAAAGATGAAAGAATTTTATATCAAATATTTAGCAGAAACTAACTTAGAATACAAATATATACTGCAAGAATATCATGACGGAATATTACTATTCAATATACAACAAGAAAAAGTGTGGAACAAAGCCGTAGAAGATACCGAAGGATTAGAGAAGTACTATCAAGATAACAAACATAATCACATGGACGTAGAACGAATAGATGCCGAAATTTATTCTTACACTGACGACAAAATAGCAAACAAAATAGTCAAAAAAATGAAGAAAAATCCGGAACTATCAGGTGAAGATATTTGTAAAAAAATGGACTCTACACTTACAAAAGTCAAATTTGTTGAGACTAAACGATACGCTAAAAAAGACAACGAGATTATAGACAAAATTTTTACCAAGATAGAGAACAACCAGATAACAAAAGACCCACAAATAATACTTCTAAATGATACGAAAAATATTGTTAAAATAAAAGAATACGCTGAAATTCGTCCAAAACAACTATCCGAAATTCGCGGATTAATGATAGCTGAATACCAAAACTACCTGGAAAAACTATGGATAGAAGAACTGCGAAAAAAATACGAAGTTATTATTAATCAAGAAGTCCTAAAAACAATAGAATAATATTTTTGTCATGAAGAAATTTTGTTTTCTGTTTTTTATGATAATATTTTTACTTAGCTGTGGTAGTGAACAGTCACAAAAGACAACCGACCAGCAAACAGTGTCCGAAGGTCTGGACACTATCACAACACGAGTAATTCCGATAGAAGACGGCTGGGGATACGAAGTGCTGATTAATAATAAAGTATATGTTAATCAGACAATTATACCGGCTATCAGTGGAAAATATGCTTTCGGCGAATATCAAGACGCACGCAAAACCGCAGCATTTGTGGTACAAAAGATGATGCAAAATGTAATTCCTCCAACAGTAAGCGTGGAAGAATTAGACAGCTTAGGAGTCCTAAAAAATAAAATTAATCTAATAAAATAAAAATAACATGAGTATTGAAAACACCGATTATCTTTATGTCTGGATATCATTAGACAACCCATACGACATTAAATTAGTCAAAAACTTCCTCGCACAGCAGGGATTAGACTACGACCCAACAGACGTGGACAGAACTATGGTATTGTTTAATATGAATAAACAAGTCATAGGAACAGGTTCGTATAAATGCAGAACGCTGAAATATGTAGCAGTAGCAAAACAATTTCGCGAAACAACAGCATTTGCAGATATAGTCTCATTTATAACAAATGAACTATTTAGAACTCATAAACATACTTTTGTTTTTACAAAACCTGAAACAGCAAAACTTTTTGAAGGATTGGGATATACAGAAATAGCACGAGCAGAACCCCTTTTTGCCGTATTAGAATTTGGGTATCAATCTATTAAAGATTATCAAAACTATCTCAAACAAATGAAAAGAAACACGCAGACACAAAATATTGCTGCCATTGTTGTCAATTGCAATCCTTTTACAAACGGACATAAATATTTGATTGAAACAGCCGCAAATGAAAATGAAATCGTATATTTATTTGTAGTAGAAGAAGACCTCTCTGTATTCCCTTTTGATATACGATGGGAATTAATACGAAAAGGAACAGAACATATAAAAAATCTCGTAATGTTGAAAGCAGGACATTATATCGTCTCCGGCGGAATATTTCCTAATTACTTCTTGAAAAAAGAATCTACAGACCTTATTTCCGAAAAACAAGCCGAATTAGATATAACTATTTTTGCTAAATACATGGTGCCCGTTCTTAACATAACAAAAAGATATATCGGTACAGAAAATTACTGCCAAACAACATTAGCTTATAATAAAGCAATGCACAAAATTCTACCTTTACACAATGTAGAAGTGATAGAAAAAACAAGAATCGCAGTAGACCAAATAGAAACTGACAATCCTAATTATATTAGTGCCTCTAAAGTGAGACAAGCCATTCGCGAAGATAGATTATTGGAAATAAAAGATTTTATCCCAGCTACAACCGCAGAATTCCTCTTCTCAGAAGAAGCTAAAGAAATAATTAAAAAGATTAAATCTAATGATGGCAGACATTAATAAATAATTTTCTCCGAATAATTTTTCAAAAAAAAAGTGGTTTTGTGTAGCACTTTTTTTTATTTTACGTATAGTGTGTATATAATAAATTAAATAAAAAAATTTAATATGAAAAATCATGTTGTTAGCAAAATTTTGCTATTTGTTTTTTTAGTAGTTGCGCTGATGTCTTGTAAAGACAAGTATTATGAAGAAGTAACTTTTGTTGGTAATTCGCCAATTTATATGACCAGAGAAGAACTTGCAACCAAAGTTAAATCCGCCTCGCCACGAAGTATGCAAAACACCGGAAAAATATATTTAAAAGATAAATATATTTTTATCAACGAGTTAAATGAAGGAGTGCATATTATTGATAATTCCAATCCTGCCGAGCCGCAAAATATTGGATTCATTGAAATACCAGGAAACGTGGATATTTGTATAAGTAAAAATGTTTTATATGCCGACAGCTACGTGGACATTATTGCCATAGATATAACAGATATTAACAATCCGAAAGAAATGTATCGTCTGGCTAATGCTTTTTACAATAAATTTTCAACACCCGATTCTCAATATCCTGTCGCGCCGGTTGACATCTCTAAAGGAATAGTAGTTGGCTGGGAAATAAAAGAGGTCACAGTAAAATATGATGCTGACTATATGTATTCTCCAAATGCATGGAATAACAGAGTCGTATTTTTCAATAGCCAAACAGAAGATGTAGCAATTAATGAATCAAAAGCTTCGGGAGGCATAAATATATCCGGCTCACTTGCAAGCTTCAAAATAAGAGAAGACGCCCTCTACGCAATCGAATCTTTAAGCGCTTTGAAAGTATTTGACATAGGTAATTCTAATATCAAACTCATTGACTCTATTTTTACATGGAATAACATAGAAACTTTGTTTATTAATGGAGAAAATCTTTTCGTAGGAAGCCAATGGGGAATGGATATATATAACATTTCTTCTCCGAAATCACCTATTTACATCAGTACTTTCTCACATGCAAACTCTTGTGACCCTGTTGTAGTAGATGGTAACTATGCCTATGTAACTCTACGAACAGGTACTGAATGTTTTGGTGCCGTTAATGTACTAAATGTAGTAGATATTTCTAACCTCTATGCTCCATTCCTTGTAAATGAATATCAAATGAACAATCCGCATGGACTCGGAATAAAAGATGACGTACTTTTCATCTGTGACGGAACTGCCGGATTAAAAATATATGATGCAACTAACCCGTTAGATATTAAAATGTTGAAGAATTATGAAAATATAACTGCCGTAGATGTTATTCCTGTAGAAGGATTATTAATATTAATCGCCGAAGACGGACTCTATCAATACGACTATTCTGACCTGAACAACATCAAATTGATAAGCTATATTTCTATAAATTAATATATTTATGAAGCAAATAATTATACTGATGCAGATAATTTTTTTATCTGCATCTTTGTCTCTCGCACAACGAACAGATTATTTATATCTTAAAAACGGCTCAATAATAAAAGGAGAGATAATAGATACTACAGAAAATAAGATAAAAATACAAACTGCTTGTCAAAGCATCTGGGCGTTTGATAAATCTGAAGTAATAAAAATAGAAGGAACCACCAAAATTAGAAATAAAAAAATAAAAGAAGATTATACCGGATTTAATACTTATATTGCTGTCGCTACATATTTTGGTTCCTCTTATTTCGGACTAAGAATGGCTACAGGAGCTACTATGACGATGGGATATCATTTCAAAAAAAATATTTACATCGGATTAGGCTCAGGATTTGAATACTTTGGATTTACTACATCTCCAATTTTTCTAGACCTAAAACTTTATCTTAATAAAAAAACTTACTCCCCATTTTGTAATCTCCTACTCGGATATGCTTTCGGATATAGTGAGAATGATTTTAGCACAGAAAAACAGTACGGAGGATTATGCGCAGGAGCCGAACTCGGAATACGAAATAACTTCTACCGAAAAACCCCGTTTTATTACTCTTTTGGATATCACCTTCAAAAAACTAAAACCGTTTCTACCTCTGATTTTTGGGGAGGCTGACCAATTACGACCACACGAAAAAATGCTTACAACAGATTTACAATAAAAATAGGATTTATTATTTAAGGGTAATCAAATATTTTTGCAGAACTCGGCGAGAAATTTTGCAACGCGAAAAAATTAAAGTTCCTGAAAAATTTACTTGTTCCTCAAAAATAATAGAAGAACTTTAATTTTAAAATATTTAAAGATAAAGACTTACCTGTAAAAGAAGAAAAAAATGGAACTGTAATTTTTTGATAGCGTAAAATAATGGTGACTAAACACGCTATTTAT
>DYQJ01000409.1 GCA_020719345.1 Draconibacterium orientale
TTTTACTTTGATTCATGTTGTCAGGAAACTATATAAAAGTTCAAATATAAATTACAAAACAAATATAAAGTTCAAATATAAGTCTAAAAAATAAAACTCAAAATATAAGTCTAAAAAATAAAGCTCAAAAATATAAGTCACAAAATATAAAACTAAAAAATATAAGTCTAAAAAATAAAAAAATACTCACATGTTCCAGCACATTGATTAATCCATAGTATTAAAATCCAATTGTTGATCCGTAGAAGTAATCCATAGAGGGCTCAATAGTTAGTTGTCGGAGAATAAAGTTCATAGTCATTATAAGTTACTCGTACAATATAAATCCAACAAATTAAATTCTCCATAGATTACTTGTATATCCATTTAGATTCCAATTCGCCGCTCTTGATGCAATAGCATTGCACCTGAGCGCTCACGGAGCTGTGTCACGTGACTTATTGCAACCAGTAATCAACAAAATATTTAATTCCGAACTTAACATGTAAGCACACAATGTCATTCAAATTTAGAATGTAAACAAATCTAGTCGTTTGCATAAAAGAATTCAAGCTATATTTATTACAACTCAAATATGGCATTTGTATAAATGAATAGATTTAATGTAAAATAATATCGCGTGCACAAGTCTCCACAGACTGGCGAACGACGTGCAGCGCGGCTGTGGCAAGTGATTTGACTAGTGGCGCCTGCCCTGGCGAATGCAATTGCATTAGTATCGACTATTGGCACAGTGTTGGCATTTCGATAGTTGATTAAATAGCACATATCGTTGCGTACCTGTCGCTGTGTGCTTACCGCCGCATGGTGATTTTATTCTAGCATTCAATTTAAAGACGTCGCATGCCTGTGTACCGATGTTATTATTATTCACAAATGCGCAAAAGGCAAGCGCGAATAGCAACTGGTTGTGCGTAATTTAGAACTGACGGTATTCCACAAATGCACAAATAGCAAGCATGTAATTTAGGACTGACGGCATTGGCATCGATTCCTATCGAACTTTGCCAAAAACAACTAGTCATATAAAATAATGACGTAAGTAGGGGGAAATTGAGGGTTTTACACACTACACCAGTAGGAGTAAATTGAGGTTCCTATGCATTGCAACCCGCATTTTTTATTCGCCGGTCCCCTACATTCGTTGACCACTGCCGCCTCGTACCGAGGCCGTCCAAAAAAAAAAATGATCAAAAAGATTCGTCCTAAAGACGACACAAAAAAAAAAAAAAAAAAAAAAAAAAAACATAATCGTGTGTCTTACCTGTCGTGATACGTAGATAATGAATCAA
>DYQJ01000230.1 GCA_020719345.1 Draconibacterium orientale
TCTAATGCTACTCAATAGAAACTATTTGATTTTCAATGCATCAAATTCCTACTGCGAAATTTAGGTTTATTGAAATTTTTTATCTAACCTTTTTTGTTGCACCAAATAACACAAAGTTTTTTTGAGGCTTATTATGGTGTTAAAGTGATGATAGAGAACAAACTTGTAATTAACAATAAATTGCTTATTAATAATTCTTTTAATAAATAATCAATTTAGAATATTTAGATTTATGACAGAAATAATAGAAGTTTCACTAATCTTTTCCGTGACAATTTTTAAACTTCTTACCACTTCCGCAGGGGCAGGGGTCGTTTCGTCCTACTTTTTTTTCAACATGAATTGGAGCAGTTTTTTGAACAGGAGATGTTTTTTGGCTTAAAATATCATCACGTCCTGCTTTTAATTTACTTGCATCTGAATGAGGAATATGAGCTTCTTTGATATTTGCAGAGTCTTCCATAGGTAGTTTTCCTTTATTTAGGAAAGATACAATATCGTGGTTTACTTTGTTAAGCATTTGTTTAAAAAGTTCGAATGATTCGAATTTATAGATTAAAAGAGGGTCTTTTTGTTCATACGAAGCATTTTGAACAGATTGTTTAAGTTCGTCCATTTCTCTGAGGTGTTCTTTCCATGCATCGTCAATAATTGCTAGAGTAAGACCTTGTTCAATAGAATTTATAATTTCTCTTCCTTCTGATTCGCAACATTTTTTTAGAGGTGCAACAATATTCAAAGTTTTGTGTCCATCGCTGAAAGGGAGAGCAATATTTTTATATCTTTCGCCTTCATTATCATACACATTTTTAATAGTAGGATAAGCTTTTTTGGATATAATAATAGTTCGGTCTTTATAGTTAGAATAAGTCTTTTCGTATAATTTTTGAGTTAGCGAATTAATGTTTTCGGAGTAAAATTGACCTTCATCAAAAGGGGTTTCAATTGCAAAAGCAGAAATAACTTCCATTTCGAAAGTTTTAAAATCGCGTTTGTCTTGATATTCGGTAATAATATTTTCGCAAACATCATAAAACGAGTTTGATAAATCTATAGATAGTTTATCGCCGTATAGTGCGTTTTTTCTTTTGTTATAAATAGATTCTCTTTGTTTGTTCATCACATCATCATATTCAAGTAGTCTTTTACGAGTGCCGAAGTTGTTTTCTTCTACCTTTCTTTGAGCTCTTTCGATAGATTTGCTAATCAAAGAGTGTTGAATAACTTCACCTTCTTTTAGTCCGAGTCTATCCATAATTCTTGCAATTCTATCGGAGCCAAAAAGTCTCATTAAATCATCTTCGAGCGAAACATAGAACTGTGAACTACCGGGGTCTCCTTGCCTACCTGCTCTACCTCTAAGTTGTCTATCTACTCTTCGGGAGTCGTGTCTTTCTGTACCAATTATAGCCAAACCGCCAGCTGCAATAACTCCTTCACCCAATTTTATGTCGGTTCCTCTACCTGCCATATTAGTAGAAATAGTTACAGTGCCCGATTGACCGGCTTTTGCTACTATATCTGCTTCTCGTTGATGAAGTTTTGCATTCAAAACATTGTGTTCTATTTTTCTAAGAGTTAGCATACGGCTCAATAATTCAGATGTTTCAACTGAAGTTGTGCCAACCAAAACAGGTGTTCCGTTTTTGTGAAGTTTGTTAATTTGTTCTATAACTGCGGCGTATTTTTCTCTTTTGGTTTTAAATACTAAATCTTCGAAATCTTTTCTTTGAATAGGTTTATTGGTTGGAATAACCACAACATCTAATTTATATATATCCCACAATTCACCAGCCTCTGTTTCGGCTGTTCCCGTCATCCCTGATAGTTTTTTATACATTCTAAAATAGTTTTGAAGGGTAATGGTGGCGTAGGTCTGAGTTGCGTTTTCAATTTTCACATTTTCTTTTGCTTCTATCGCTTGGTGCAAACCATCCGAATATCGTCTTCCTTCCATTATACGGCCAGTTTGTTCATCAACAATTTTGACTTGATTTTCCATTATAACATATTCTACATCTTTTTCAAAAAGTGTATACGACTTCATAAGTTGGTGAATAGTGTGTAATCTTTCGGAAGCAACAGAAAATTCTCGGTATATATCGTTTTTTCTTTCAAGTTTTTCGGTTTGTTCTAAATTTAGTTTTTCTAATTCTGCAACTGCAGCGCCTACATCGGGTATTAAAAATAATTTGGCTTGCTCTGCATTTGATGACACTAATTCTATACCTTTCTCGGTAATATCTACAGAGTTTTGTTTTTCTTCAATTACAAAGTATAGTTCTTCATCAATTTCGGGCATTTTTTTGTTTTGTTCGGCCATATAATGACCTTCGGTTTTAAGAAGAAGTTGTTTCATACCCATTTCGCTCAAAAATTTTATTAGAGCTTTGTTTTTAGGCAGACCTCTATAAGCACGAAGGAGTAATTTAGCACCTTCTTTATATTTATCAGACCCTTCGGGGTTTGTAAGGAGATTTTTGGCATCTGCCAATATTTTTGTAACGAGTTGTCTTTGAGCATTGTATAGCCTTTCAACGATAGGTTTGTAGATATTAAATTCGTGTTGGTCGCCTTTTGGTGTTGGTCCAGAAATTATTAAAGGAGTTCTTGCATCATCTATCAAAACCGAGTCTACCTCATCAACGATTGCATAGTTATGTGGTCTTTGAACAATGTCTTCTACGCTTTGTGCCATATTATCTCTAAGATAGTCGAAACCAAATTCGTTGTTTGTGCCATAAGTTATGTCTGCGTTATATGCCTCTCTTCGTTGGTCTGTATTAGGGTCGTGTTTGTCAATGCAGTCTACTTTTAGACCGTGAAATTCAAAAATAGGTCCCATCCATTCGGAGTCGCGCTTTGCTAAATAGTCGTTTACAGTTACAACATGAACACCTTTTCCGGCTAAAGCATTAAGATAAACAGGTAGGGTTGCAACTAAAGTTTTTCCTTCACCTGTTCCCATCTCTGCAATTTTTCCACTATGCAGAACAATACCACCAATCAATTGAACATCATAATGACACATGTCCCATTTAATTTGATTTCCACCTGCCATCCATTTGTTGTGCCAATATGCTTTGGAGCCAACTATTTCGATATTGCTTTTTGATATTGATAAAAGTTTGTCAAATTCTGATGCTGTAACTTCTACAACGGAATTAGTAAAAAATCGATAAGCGGTTGATTTAATAACAGAAAAAGCTTGAGGTAAAATTTCTGTTAAAACTTCTTGAGTTTTATCATAAGATATTTTTTCTAATTGCTCTAATTCTTTGTATAGATTATCTTTCTCGTTTATATCCATATCAAATTCGGTTTCTATACGGCTTTTGATAGTTGCAATTTCGACATTTTCAAATTTTATTGCTTCTTGAATTTTAGTTTGAAATTCAAGAGTTTTCATTCTTAGTTCGTCGTTAGAAAGGTTTTTTATAATTTCGTATTCTATCAAACATTTGTTAAGAAGTGGGTTTATCTCTTTTAAATCTCTTGTTGATTTAGTTCCAAATAATTTTTTTAATGAAGTTAGCATCTATTATATAATTTTAATTATTACAAAATTTTTACAAATTTACATAATTTGAATGTAATAAATAATAAATTTTTAAAATTTTTCAATATGAATATTTGTTAAATAAGATGTAGCGAAAGATTTTATTTTGACAATATTTTAATCTTCAGACATAGATTCGATAATATCTTTGTATTTTGTATAAAAATTTGCCCTTGAAATAAAGCCTAAATATGTTTTATCTTTATCAATAACAGGAATATTGTAGTAGCCAGTTTTTCTGAACTTTTTTACTACAGAATTTATATTTTCGTCAATATTTATAGTTTCCTCGGGATAGACTAACAAATCTTTTGTATAAGTGATGTCATATAGTTCGGGTTTAAAGATTTTGTCTCTTATATCATCAAGAAAAACTAGCCCTAAAAATCTATTTTGATTATTTATGACGGGAAAAATATTTCTGTTAGATTTTGAAATTGCTTCAATAATATTTCGCAAACAATCATTTTCTGAAATAGCTATAAAGTTTGTTTCTAATATTTCATCAATTCTCATTTTTGAGAGCGCTGTTTTATCTTTGTGATGAGTAGTTAATTCGCCTTTGGCAGCAAGTTTTTTGGTATATATTGAATGAGGTTCGAAAGGCATAACAGTTAGATACGATATAGAACTTGTAATCATCAGAGGGACAAAAAGATTATACCCGCCCGACAATTCGGCAATTAAGAATATTGCAGTTAGTGGAGAGTGCATAACCCCCGACATGATGCCCGCCATTCCAGCTAAAACGAAGTTTTCGTAGGGAACATCTATATTGAAAATAGTTTTCAAAAAAACAGCCAAAAAATATCCGGTAATAGCACCCATAAAAAGTGAAGGGGCAAATATTCCACCGTTACCGCCGGCACCATTTGTTATTGCCATTGCAATTACTTTGAAAATCAAAATTAATAACAAAAAAAGCAATACAAAGTATGAATTACCTTGATATTGCCAAAAGATTGTATTGTTTAATAGTTCGGTGTAGCGACTATTCAATAGTGCGGAAATTGATTCGTAGCCTTCGCCATAAAGAATAGGAAAAATAAAAATTAATATACCTAACAAAATACCACCTGATATTAGTTTTTTAGTATAATTTGGAATGTTTTTAAATATTTTTTCTACCCAAAAAGCACTTTTAGTAAAATAAAGAGATACAAAGCCAGCAAAAATACCGAGAAGAAGATAAAAAGGGATATTTGTTAAATTGAAAGGAGTTTTTACAGAATAAGAGAACATAATACTTTCGCCAATCAAAAAATAAGATACCGAAGTGCCTGCAAGCGAAGCTATCAACAATGGAAGAAGCGAAGCCATAGTTAGATCGAGCATTAGTACTTCGAGTGCAAACACAACAGCGGCAACGGGAGCTTTAAAAATCGCTGCCATTGCACCTGCTGCACCGCATGCTAATAAAATAGTTTTTGAGCGAGAATCTAACGAAAAATATTGTCCAACATTTGAACCAATGGCCGAGCCTGTTAGAACTATAGGGGCTTCTAAACCAACCGAACCACCAAAACCTACTGTTAGAGTGCTGGCAACCATCGAAGTCCATGTATTGTGTCGTTTTATGTTTGAATTGTTTTTTGAGATAGACCACAAAATACGACTTACTCCGTGGCTAATTTTGTCTTTTACAATATATTTTACAAATAAATAAGTAAGAAATATTCCAATAATTGGAAAGCCTAAATAAAGATAATTAAACTGCTCGGGCGAAAAACTTGTTTTTAATAAATATGAAGTATAAAACACTAAATTTTTTAACAAAACAGCCGATAATGCACCAATTATTCCAATAAATAAACTCAAAATTATTAAAAAATTTTGATGACTTAAATTTTTTTTACGCCAATTATTCAAATATTCTGAACCTAATTTTTGCATTAAAAATATAATTTTATTGTAAATCTAATTCTTTGATTTTCATTTCTTTGGTTATCGGAAACCCAATATCTAATACCTCTTTTTCTCTATCGGGATGAGTGATAAAAATTTGTGTTATTACAAAATATCCCCAAATTGAACTTTTGTCTAATGTAGGGCTATTTAAAAGTCGCTCTACGCTATCAATTTTGTTGAATGTTAGAATGTTTTTTTTACCAATAAGATCTGCCAAGCTATCGTTTTCTAATTCTTGTGCTTCTAAAAATTGTTGATTAAGAAGTTCTATTTGATTATTCAAAGACTGGTTGTATAACTGTAGAAATGATGAAGGGGTTAGAGTGTCTATAGAAATAACTTTCATACTATCGATAACATCAGTTTTGGGTATATTTTCTTTCATATAGCTAAATATTATCTTATAAAGTTCTTGTTCTAAATTATTTTTTTTGCACGAAAAAAATAGAATTATTGTTATTAATATGAATGTTGTTTTCCTTATATTCATTTTCAAAATTTTAATAAATTATATTCAATTGCAAATATATAAAAAATTTGAGACTATTATTATT
>DYQJ01000410.1 GCA_020719345.1 Draconibacterium orientale
ATAATAAATAAAGTAAAAGAAATTCGTTGGATAAGTCAAAGAGGAAATCCAATGAGTGTCGCCATTCCCACACTCTTAACAGTAATTGAATGCTTTGATATTCCAGAACCAGATGTCTCGTGGATGACAAATCCCCCAAGACGTAAACAATTTGTCGCATGGATTCCTTCTAATTGCTATGAAGATTTTAAGCCACATATGCCAGATAATCAGTCCCAACGAAAAAATTATGCATCTACAACAAATTTTGTAGAGCCAAAACAAAATATTACAAAACCAGAAGCGCAACTCACCAATAACGAGAAGGATAAGAAGAAAAATAACTTGCAAGAATCTATGCAGCAAACTACCACAACTTCCAATTCTAAACTCACAAATAAAAAAAGGGGGGTCTTGAATATGCAAATCTGGCAATTAATGATACTTGCCTCTCTTGTTATAATCTTCTTTATAATTCTATTGTTATTTTTTGGTATGCTGTTTTTTAACACCAAGTTGTTTTTATAATAAAAAGTTGCCCACAAAGCGAACGTCTGACATATAGATACAATATATTTTTTTGAATATTTTTACGCCTGCACCAAGAAATGTAACTCGCTCGTAAAGTAAAGTGCTTGATGGTTATATATTCAAATAAAAAAAGGCGATTATCAATGGGTAAAGAAAAACGAATACAGCATCAAAAAAAAGTAGCATTGGCGGTGATGAAAGTTCTGATGTATTTTGATACACGGGTTATTTTAGCAGGAGGCGCGCCACGAGATTGGTACTTAGGCAACCCTGCAAAAGATTTAGATTTTTACTTCTATATTCCCGAAAAGTTAAGTTCAGCGGATATATCTGACATTGTATCTGGCATTGTTGGTAATTTCATTTTGAGTGAAAGTGAAGTATCCGATGGGTATTATCATAATAATCCAGAAATTTTTATGGTTTATGACGGCGTATTTTCCTTAGATATTGGAGATACAATGGAAGAAATACAATTAATGCAGATGAAATCACCCATTGTTCCTGCTTCATTAGTGGACGACTTCTCATTAAGTTTGTCTAAAATTTGGGTTTCAAGCGATGGAATAACACACTTTCTTCCAGAGTTTCAAGACTCTATCGAAAACAAGACAATGTATATTTATACTAATCACGGAAAATACATAGAAAAAATGAAAGAAAAATTTCCTGACTACAGATTTGTTTTTACAACAAGCATTTAAAGAAAACGTAGTTCTGGTAAAATGCGCCCAACAAAGCGTGCACCCGACGTGTGGGAGTCTGCGCG
>DYQJ01000231.1 GCA_020719345.1 Draconibacterium orientale
TAAAATGTAGTGAGCCAATAGTTTCGTATTGGAAACAGAGATGGTCAAATAATTGATAGCGTAAAATAATGGTGACTAAACACGCTATTTATTTTATTTTCAAGTACTTATAAAATTCGTTTATTTATAATTTTGTATATACATTTTAAATGTTATATTATTGAAAATCAGATATATAAAAAAATATTTGTATATATGAAAAATCAGTAAATTTGAATTTTGGTCACTATTTTTATACGCTACCAAATTTTTTACAAAAATATTTTTTTTTACAAATAAGTTATATTAATTTTAATAAAAAAATAAATTATAAATTATAATTCGGCATCTTTCATAACCGCTTAAAAGTAGTTTACCCTTTTTTCTTTGCGAAACTCTGCGAGAAATTGATAATCAAATATTTCACGCAGAGTCTCGCAAAGGTAAAAACGCAAAGTTTCGCAAAGAAGTGTAACTAAGTAAAATTTAAAAAATAACTTCGGAATTTATAATTTACAACTACTTGATATTCAAGTAAAAGCCAAATTATAATTTATAATTTATAATTTATAATTTACTAAATTAATCTTTTATTTAAAGAGGTTTTCCATAGGGGAAAATGTTCTATCTGGGAATTAATGTTTTCGTGAACGATACGGTCAAATGCTACGTCAGCATCTATTAAATTGTTGTTAAAATCTAAGATATATTTTTTACGACCATACGTAAATATGTGAGACAATGTATTTTCCATTCGTTGATATAAAGTATTAATATAAGTCTGTGAATTGTCTTCTTTTGGATAACTCCATATATAAGTAGCATTGGAGTCTAACAATTCCCATATAAAATGAAACATTTTTTCTCCTGCGGTAACAAAAAACAAGAATCCGAAGCTATATTTGTTGGTTTTTGCAGTGAACTTCAATTGATAATTAGGATTTTGTAACTTAGTAGCCAGATACTTTAGCTGCAACATATTTCTGACATTAAATTTCTCTACATTATTTATAAGTTCGGAAGCCGATGGTGGCATGAAGTTTACATTATTGTCTTCCGGTTTAAATATGTCTTTTGTGTCTAATACGATTTTTTGAGAATTAATTTGGTGTTTTTTTATTGTATCTCTGATATATAACCATTTAGCAACATCAATGATAGAACTGTTAATTTTCTTTATCTCTTCCGAGTGCGAAGAGATGATTTTAGAAAAACGGCTATCTATAAACAAGAGTTTAGCTTTTACATTGATATTTTGATTAGTCAGATCTAATGATTTAACAAAAAATCCCTTAATATAATCAAAATCTTGTAGTATGTTGCTGTTATAAATTCTAAAGTTTAGTGTCAAATTCATCTCGTCAATTCTTTTTTTCATATCTATATATCCGTTATGAAAGGTACATTTTAGAAGATTCATTTGAAAGTCTATCTCTTTAAATTCTTCTTTCGGTATTTTCTTATAAGTATCTACTAATTCTGGCGGTAGCGTTTGTTCGGAAAGTTGTTTTTGCGATGCTGTTTCTTGTTTATGTTTTTCATAATTTTTCTCGAAGTTTTTTTCGGCATCTTCTTTTATTCTTCGGGTATGATTTTCGGAGACGTCAATAAACTCAATAAATTTATTTATATCAAAATTAGGGAATGCGATGTATGACAACATGACCGTTTTCTCTTCGGAAGATTCCAGAAGGTTTGTATTTTGGGTGTCATATTCTATAATTTCCAGTCGCAAAGCTTTTAGTCTTTTGTCATAACCTTCGGTCAGTTCAAAACGAGTGAGTAAATAAATGGGACGTATAAGAGCTATTTTTTCACCAAAAAAATCACGAAAAGTAGAGTCAAAAAGCTTTACATATTTATCTTTACGATAATATATGCGATTATCTTCTATTTTTATAACTAATTCTTTAAACACCATTTTTAAATGTTTAATGATTAATGTTTAATGATTAATGTTTAATGTTTAATGTTTAATGAATAATGATTAATCAATCATTATTCATTATTCATTATTCATTATTCATTATTCTTTATTTGTCTATTCGGAGAGTAATTGGAATTCTGTTCTGCGATTTTTGGCTCGTCCATCTTCTGATGTGTTATCAGATACGGGTTTGTCGGGTCCGTTACCAACAATAATAAAACGTGTTGCTTTAAAGCTGTGTTCGTTAATTAAATAATCTGCCACTGCTTGTGCGCGTTTTTGCGAGAGAGCAACATTTGATGCTCTGTCTCCTTGGTTGTCGGTGTTTCCTTCGATTCGTATGCGAGCGTTAGCAAAAGATTTAGCTATGTCAAGGAATTGCAAATCAATGATAGTCTTCATATTGTCGTCTAATGTAGAGGAGCCACTTGCAAATTGTATCGTTACTTGTTTAGTAGATATAGCTTCTTGATTTTTCACTTCTTCTGTTACATCTGAAAATTCTTTTTCGCCTTCTGCGAGATGTCCTTCTCCGCTTAGCGAGGAAGAGCTTATTAAAGAAGAATTGCCTACCAATCTCCAGCTTGGTGTTGAGCCGGTGATATAACCTGCTTGTGCATATTTAGTTGACATTTTATTGTAAATTTGTTCGCCTGTTACACCGGCATAGCTTGTGTTGAGTCCGTAGAAATTTTGATTATCCCCTTGTGTGCATAGTCTGACGTTCTCTATCGCTTTTTTACAATAATCTTCCGGCATGTTAAGACCTTCGGCGAGTATCTTAGCTGCTTTAGCTTTGGAAGTTTCCGAGCTATTTATTTCGGAGGCACCTATCATCCATCCTTCATAGAATTTTTTTAATTTCTCTTTATTCGCTTCTAAGTAGCTCTTTTTCACTACAAATACGTCTGCAATAATATGTGAGGCGTCTTTGGTATTTTGGAGTACTTTGGAGCCGGTGACCGTATTAACACAGTCGTCATCATCGGGACTCCATACTACTGCAGCATCTACGAGTCCTTTTTTGAAATTGTCGGCGGCGTCTATTGCGCTGGAGACAATTACGGGTTCTATGTCTTTGATAGTTAGTCCTCCGGCATCTAACATCCACAATAAGAAAGTATGACTTGGGGTCATTTCAGCAAACGCAACTTTTTTGCCTTTCAAATCGGAGACTTGATTTATACCTCTTACCACAACAATAGCATCTCCGCCTCGTGACCAGTCGGATTGAAATATTACCTGCGGTTCATAGGATTTTAATCCTTCCATTTCGGTGGTAAATGCGTCTATTGTAGCCCACATCAAATCTATTTCGTCGGCTTTGAAGGCGTTTCGCGAAGCTTGAAAATCATCTATTACTTTAAATTCCACCATCAAACCATAGTCTTTGTAAAAACGGGAGCTCTTACTTGCAGCAAACCCTTCGTTGAAATATTGTCCTCCTGCATATCCTCCCCAGGTGACTACCCCTACACGTATAACATCTTTACTATCTTCTTTTTTGAACAAGTTATTATTTTCTGAAATAGCCCCTTCCTGTAAAATTTTATCTTTAAATTTGTATAGTACAAATCCTACTACCGAAACTATTGCTAATACAATCAAGAATTTAGCAAAACCTGTTAGTTTTAGTCCTGTTTTCATATCTGTAATTTTTTATTAGTTATTAAATAATTTTTAATCAAACAAATCTTTATATTTACTTATGTTGCCGAGGTCTCTATCTACTTCTATTTCTACGTCTTTTTGATTATTTTGAGTAGTAGTGTTGTTAGTTGGATGATCTCCTAATAGGAATGAAACGCCGTCTTTCTCCATCTTTTCGAGTATTTCCAATCCGCTTTGTTCAAATACTGCATTTTGCAAATCCACACTGTCAATAAAGCTTCCGGAAAGTTCAATGAATCGTTCCATTTCACCTATTTTGCTGTGTACGTCTTCTACTACGGCTTCTGTTGCCATGTCAAACATCATCTTTTTGTCAGGGTCACCGTTTACGATATTCATTGCGCTTCGCATGGCTGAGTGTCCAGCTTTGATAGCAGCATATTCTTGTTTACGCATGCGCACCTCGTTTTCAGTATCTTTAATCAAATAGGTAGAGTTTTTGTGAATTTTACTTAATACCTTATATAACAGCTCCATTTTTCCGAGAAGGTTGCTATATTTTTCGTTAGTTTCTTTCAGACGTCCAAATTGGCGGGTATTAATTGCTACGAGCTCCATGTTGTTTTGCTTCTTTGCCTGGTCAGCTATGCGTAAGCTTTGCTCCATTTCTGCTTTGTTTTGTTTTATGATAGTCTCCAATTTTGATACTTGTCCTTTCAACTTCGCTATATGCTCGTTCATCTCTTTCAAATTCTTATACAAATATTCTATGTAAGACTCTAATATCCTTATAGGGTCTAATTGTATAAAAAGTCCGGTTATCCATCGCATAAAGCTTTTGTACATGTACCACACTAAAGTTCGGAACTTATTGTCAATCAAGACATATATAAGTGCCGCTACTACTACCAACAAAACAATCAGCGCTATCAAATATCCCATCGTTGCGACCATCGTAGCAAAGAGAGATAGGAAGAATCCGGTAAATACCCCGTATCCGATGATGGCGAAAATGATAATAATAATAAAAATCCCTAATTTCCCCTCGGGACGTTGCCAGAAGGTCTTAACTTTTTTTTCTCCTGTTTCTATCATCTTATATTAATTTTATTGTATTGATTTCACTTTTTCTATGTTACGTTTGATGGTGTTCGCCACTGTTTCATAAGTTAACTGAAAATCGTTCTCTACTTTTTTCACTTTAGAGTCGGCTTGCAGAATATCATTTTTTAACTTAGCAACAATTTCTTGGCTCTGTTTTATTTCGTCTTGTAGTTGCAAAATCTGGCGTTCTTTTTCTTGTAACGATTTCTCTATCTGCATGATGTCATTTTGTTTCTGTGTTATCTGAGTTTTGCCATGCAAGTTCACTGACTCGTAGAACTTTGAACGTTCATTTTCTAATATCTTCAAATAATAGTCGGCGCTTTCCAATACTTTTTGCTTAGTCAGTCCCTTGCTTGCCAAAGTAGCAAAAACAGTCTGTATTTTTATATTTTCTTCCAGCGGAATATTTTTCATCGCTTGCAATGCCTCCATGAATTCTATATAGTCTTCGCCGGGCAAATTAGCATCTACTATTGCTTTGGTGAGCTGGTCAAATATTTTTTGACTAAACTCGCCGGTCAAATTTTGCGAGACTCCCTGATTAGTGTTCTGGACAGTTGTGTCGTTTTGATTGCTCGGCTCATTACCTCCTGCACTACTCTTCCATGTGAGTTTTCCGCCTGCCTGCCGTTTGTCGTCTTGTTGCAACTCATTAGTCTTCACGTCTTTATTGTTAGAGTCATTTTTTTGTTCGGTGTTCTCCGTCTTATTTTTGGTCTCTTCGGTGTCATCGTTAACGATGAATAAACTTTTTAATTTGCTTAATTTTAGTGCCATTTTATCTCCTTTTTTGCAAATTTATAAAACATTTTACTATTATCTAAAAAAAAATTGTTTTTTTTTATTTTTATTTTCAAATTGCTAAACTACTAAAAAAAATTAATTTCAAAAAAATATTTTGCAAAAATCGTTCAATTATTAAAAATCCACATTTTTTTATGCTAATTAAAATAAAAAAAATTTGGTAGTCCCAAATAGGAGCTATTTTATTGATTAATTAGTTTTTATATTTTTAGCTGATTTCATAAAAATAATTTATCCGAAAGAAAAAAACGATTTGATGAAATATGGCTTGAATATGGTGAAGATGAAGACATGAGAGAAGCAAAACTTAAAGAAGTAGAAATGCTTAAAATTTTTAATATTAATTTTTATCTATCTGATATGATGGGATTTAAAGGAACTTCGTCATAAATTTAAGAGATAGTCCTAAAAAGTTACAAATAATTTATCATTACTTTTTTAGAACTATCCTATTTGGTAGCTAGTGATTTAATTCGTAAATTTATTAAGTATTTCACTGGCTACTTTTTTCCAAA
>DYQJ01000232.1 GCA_020719345.1 Draconibacterium orientale
AAATCAGTAAATTTGAATTTTGGTCACTATTTTTATACGCTACCAATATTTTATGAAAACGAAAAAAATATTAAACTCGGTAAAATTTTTCATATTATTGCTGACCAAGCCCCCGGACTTTTAGATTTAGCAGTAATCAGAAACACAGATACCAAAATAATACTTGGTTTGCCCGACCAATCCGACCGTTTATTAGTTGGAAAAGCTGCTGGTTTGAAAGATGAACAAATTGACGAGTTAGCAAAACTTAGAACCGGTGTAGCTGTTGTATTTCAAAGCGATTGGATAGAACCAGTACTCGCACAATTTGATAAATTTGAAAAAGAATCAAAGTTTGAATATTCGTATAATGTTTATGAAAACTTTAATTTGGAAAATAAATATAAATCTGATGTTGTAAAATTGCTTTTGAACGGTAGAATTAAAAAGGAAGAAAAATTGGAAATTAATTTTAAAATTGAAGAAATTGAAACTTGGATTAAACAATCAAATATTTCTTCTGAAATAAAATCAATTTTAATAAAAAATATTGAACTATATACAAAAGAATCAAAAATGTATGTTTGGGATACTGAAAATTATAAAACTTTGATTAAAGTTTTGTATAAATTTCTTAATATCAATATATTTCAAAACGTTAAAACAGCAATGAATTTTGAAGAATTTAACAATATTTTACTAAATAATATTCGTAATTATATAGACTTAAATAATTCAAAAGAATATGAACTATCATTAATTCAAGCACTTTTAAGTAATTTAGCACACGAAAATAAAATGTTTGAAAATATAT
This sequence comes from Draconibacterium orientale, assembly GCA_020719345.1. Lineage (GTDB taxonomy): Bacteria > Bacteroidota > Bacteroidia > Bacteroidales > DYQJ01 > DYQJ01. Next base: position 794 of record DYQJ01000232.1, read on the forward strand.
ATTTTACATGGACAGAACAAATTATAAAAAATAATATAATATGATAGAATCCGCATTGATGTCTGCATTTACAAAAGAAGGTTTAAATGCAGCATTTAAAGAAACCGTATTTCCAGACTTTTTAAAAAATGTAGAAACTTCAATAATAAAAAGTTTTGATAAAGCCGATTTACCAATTAGTGAGTTGAAAGAGAAGGTAAGTGAAGAAATAAACAAAAAATGGTTACCTTATTCTAATGGTATTTGGACAGGTGAAAGAGGTGATTCATTATGGATACCGGAAGATGATTATATTCCAATCAAAGTAAATTCAGATAATTTGACTTGGCGAGAATTAAAGATTAAATATGATTTCAAAGGAGTTTTCTTTGTAAATGACGAACCTGATTTTTCTGAAATATCAAAAGGAACTGTTAAAATAGAAAATTTTACTGATGATAGAAATAAAAATTTTATTCAAGCAGATGAAAAATTAGCAAAGGATAGAAATATTACACCAGATGAAATAAAAAAATGGCGGGAACAAAACAACTATACTTGGCATGAAAGAAGTGATTGTAATACAATGGATTTAGTTCCAAACCCAGTTCATTTAAATGTTAGTCATTCAGGAGGTATTAGCTCTTATAAAAATAATCTAAATTAATATATTATGAAAAAAGAAATATTTGATTCAATATTTGGTAAAATGGAGTATGATTATTCATGGTGCAAAGAAGAAGTTATTAATTTTTGGACAACTAATACTAAAATTAAAATGGTTGCACAAGCTTATTCTGGTCAGGAAATAATTGATATTCAAAGAGAAAACTATATTTATTTTAAAAATAATATTAATGAAATTTCTAAAATAAGCTATGAAAAAATTAAATTGTTTTATTTTGATAATTACGAAAAAATTAAAGAAGAAAATAATGAAGTTTGCATAAAATATCCAATTAACAAAATAAATGAAATAAATTTTAATGAATTAATAAAAATAAAAACATTAATTTTTACTAAAAATATTTATTTTGGTTTTTTATGTGATTGTTTATGGGAAAAAGAACATGGTATTGCTATTTTAATTGATAAAAATAATATTAAAATATGTGAACAAGATGAATTGTTATAAATAATAAAAGTCAGAAACTAGGCTACCCTTATAAAGTTGGACAAAATTTTGAACCATATAAGAATTATAAGGTCATATAAGTTGTACCAGTCAATCTTATATGACCTTATGTTCCTTATATGGTTCAAAATTTTGTCCAAGATTACGTGGGTAGCCAGAAACTAAAACTTCTGACTTTTTATGTTCTTAATTTTTAAGTAAATAGAATATTATTATTTTGGTAGTTCTAAAAAAGTAATGCTAAAAATATAACGTTATCATTATTTAATTTTAAAAATTAATCAAAGTCTGATTCCTATTATCACGATGTCATCTATTTGATAGAATTGTTTTTCGCCGGTTTTAGTAGGAAATAATTTCCATTCTTCTATCGTATTGTCAAGTATAATTTTTTGTTCGGACATTTTTAGCGGGGATATTTCTTGGAGTAGCTCTCTAAATTTCTTGTACATGAATTTTTTGCCTTTTGGTCCGCCAAATTGGTCGGCATAACCGTCCGAGAATAGATAGAATATATCTCCTGTAATGAAATCAATTTCGTGATAACCAAAAGGTTGCATTTGTTCATATATTGCTATAGGCATTCCGTCTCCTTTATATATTTCTACTTCGTTGTTTCGTATGTAATACATAGGATTGTTTGCTCCGGCAAAAATTAGTTTTTTTTGCGAATAATCTATAGCAGATATAGATATATCCATTCCATCTTTAGCTTCGAAGAAGTCGCCGGTTTGTTTTAGCGCTTTGATGACACTATCTCTGAGTTGATTTAATATCATATCTGGTCTTATCGTTCTATTGATGTTCACAATTTCATCTAAGAAGCTTATTCCGAGCATACTCATGAATGCTCCCGGTACTCCATGTCCGGTACAATCTGCTGCCACAATAATAAGTTTATCGTCTATCTTATTTGCCCAGTAGAAGTCTCCGGAGACGATGTCTCGTGGTTTGAATAAGATAAAATATTCGTTTAGTATGGAGTCGAGAAAATTTAATTTAGGTAGTGCAGCATATTGGATTCGTTTGGCATAATGAATACTGTCTTCTATTTCTTGTTTTTGCTCGGCTATTCTGTCTCTGCTTGCTTCTGCGACTTCTTTTTGTCGTTGTATTTCATCTCGTTGCGCTTCAATTTCTTCGTTCTGTTGCTGTAAAATTTGATTTTGTTGTATAATAGATTCTTTTTGTTCTTGCAATAGGTTATTTTTGTGGGATATTTCGTTATAGCTTTCTTGGAGTTGCTTGGTACGAATTTCTACTTGTCGTTCTAATTTTTCTTTTTGGCGATTTAATACTCTTATGCGTATGAGGAAGAATAATAAAACAGATGCTGCTATTATTGTAATAGACAAAATTTTGAAGAATAACGTTTGCCAGAATGCGGGTTGTATAATAACGACAATTTCAGTTCCGGTTTCGTTCCATACCTCGTCATTATTAGAACCTTTGACTTTGAATATATATTTTTTGGGTTTAAGATTAGTATATTTCGCATATCTTTCGAATTTAGCATCTACCCAATCTTTGTCATATCCTACGAGCATGTATTTGTACTGATTTTTTTCGGAGAATATATAATCTAATGCGACAAAGTGAAAAGTTATATCTGTTTGTTTGTGATTGAGATATATTATTTTTTTTTCGGATACTGCGGAGTCTAATTCAGGGAATAGGTTAGAGACTTGGAATTTTGTTATTACCACCGATGGGATATTTTGATTGTTCTTTATGTTGTCGGGGTTGAAAGCGTTAAAACCGTTTATTCCACCGAAGAACATCATTCCTTGTTCATTTTTTAAAAAAGAAGATGCGAGAAACTCATTACTTTGGAGTCCATCACGAATGTCGTAGTTTCTAACGGTCTGATTTTCAGTGTTGAATTTAGATATTCCTCTGTTAGTAGATATCCATAGATTATTTTGGTTGTCTTCTAATATTCCCATCATTACGTTGTTTGGGAAGTTGTGAGTTTGTGTTGTGTAACGCGTGAAGTTCTCGTCTTTGTGATTATATTTGTTGAGTCCACCTTTTGTACCTATCCATATATTTGATTTGGAGTCTTCTACGATTGAGTATATTCTGTTATTACTCAACGTATTAGGATTGTTTTTTTGATAGTAAAAACGTTTAGCTTTCCCTGTTTCGGGGTAAAATATATTTACTCCTTCTATTGTACCTATCCAAAAGGTATTTTTAGAGTCAATAAGAATAAAAGTTATGTAGTCGCTAGATATAGTAGTGCTGTCGTCAGGGTTGTGTCGGTATTCTTTGAAAGTTTTGTTTTTCATATCAAATAAATTTAGTCCTCCTCCATGCGTTGCTACCCAGCATTGTTTTTTTGTGTCCAACATAATTTTCCATACATTGTCATTGGAGATTGATAGAGTATTGTTAGTATCATGTTTATAATTAGTGAAGGAGTTCTTTTTGCGGTTGTAATATGTTATCCCTCCTCCTGTTCCTATCCAGAAGTTATTTAAGGAGTCTTCCATAATTGTTCTTACATGATTATTAGGCAATGAGTTAGGATTATCCGGTTGATGTTGTATGTGATTGAATTTATTTGTTTCTTTATCCCATTGATTTAATCCGCCGTCTATTGTTCCTATCCATATATCTTTATTGTTATCTTGGTATATACAACGGACTTGATTTGAACTTAAACTGTAACTGTCATAAGGGTTATGTCTGAATACTAATAAGTTATCTGCAGCTCTGTTCCATTTATTAATACCTCCGAGCGAAGTACCTATCCAAAGAATATTACTTTTATCTTGATATAAAGATAGGATAGAATTTATACTAATGCTGTTTATGTCCGATTGGTCGTGTATATAGTTAATGAGGGTGTTATTTAGGTAATCAAATTTATAGAGTCCTGATGTTTTTGTTCCCGCCCAGAGCATTTCTTGATAATCAACGAGTATTGTAGTAATATTTTTGTTTTTCAATTCGTTGTCATAATCAATTAATTTATTTGTTTGAATATCTAAAATATTTAGACCTTTGTCTGTTGCTATGTACAATATATTTTTGTTAATAGCAAGTGCAGTTATTTTGTTGCTTGTTAGTCCCTCTGTTGTAGAATATTTTTTGAAAGAGTTGTTTTGAGTGTCAAAGAAATTAAGTCCTTGTTCTGTACCTATCCATATATTGTTTTGTTCATCTTTACAAAGCGCATATATTTTGTTGTTTGCGATTCCGTTGTTGGTGCTTTGTTTTGTGTAAATAGTCCATTTAAGTTTTTTTGTGTCAAATTTATTTAGTCCGTTGTCTGTGGCTATCCATAGGATTTCTTGGTTTGCGATGATGCTGTTTATAGTGTTATTAGACAACGAGTTTGTGTCATCGTTGTTGTGCATGTATATAATAAATTTGTCTTTTATTTTGTCGTATTTACATAAACCTTTACCGGCTGTGCCTATCCAGAGCGAGTTATCATACGGGTTGTGGAAGAGATGGTTTAGGACGTTATCACTAATTGCGCTGTCTTGTTCAATGTTATAATAAGTTTTCATCTCGTATCCGTCATATTTGTTGAGACCGTCGATAGTTGCAAACCACATGAATCCTTTTTCATCTTGCACTATTGAAGTGACACTACTTTGCGAGAGTCCTTTTTCGAGGGATATTCTATCAAACTTTATTCTGGCATTTTGGTTGAAGGCAATTATATTAGCGAATGTGAATATTAGAATAAAAATATATTTTTTCATTTTAAATTAAAATTAAGTATTTTTTAGTAGAAAAATAAGAAATAATAAACAGCAGTTGCTCTACTTGTGCGTTCATTTCTTCGGCACTTGAGCGAGTTGTTTTGAGATTTATTGCACTAATTGTGCCGTATCTTTGATATTAGGGAATATTTATTTAGAATTTATTTTTTTCAATAATTCAGCAATTAATTTTTCTTTTTCTCTCAATAATTCTTTATCTTTTTCAATAATTTCATCTTTTTCTTTCAATTTATCATCTTTTTCTTTCAATAATTCTTTATCTTTTTCAATAATTTCCTCTTTTTCTTTCA
>DYQJ01000411.1 GCA_020719345.1 Draconibacterium orientale
TTCTAAAAAAAATTAAACTAAATTAAAAGAAAGAAGCCCCTCTTATTTTCTTATTCGTTAGTAGGGATATGACAGACAACGTTTGCTGCTTGCCGGATGTCCCGACCTCCATTGAAATTTTTTTGGAGGGATGTATGGTAGCAGCTGTTATAGGACCCGAAGGGCAAGCAAAGCGAAGAGTAGAACTCAAAACTTTCGTGAATTATATTTTATAAAACATTTTGATACATGTGTCTAAGTCTTGTATCAATTCTTCTTCAAGTGCTTCTGATGGATTTTTCCAAACAAACGATTTATGTTCTTCTAGATTTATTTTTACCTGAGGTTGTTCTTCTAATTTGGCATGATACATATGATAAATGAAATCATATGTTGGATATTTTACATATACTTCTTTGTAGTATTTCATGTCCAAATTCTCTAAATTTGTTTCTTGTTGTAATTCTCTTATCATGGCTTCATCAGTTGTTTCTCCTTTTTCAATCTTACCTGCTGGCACTCAGTAGGTATTTGGTTCACTTTTGTGATCCTGTCTTAACAATAAGAGAATTTCGTTTTTGTATTCTACAAAACAACTAACAACCTCAAATTTAGGATTAAAATCGTTTGGTTTCTCTGTGTGTAACATCTTTCTTTGAAGAAGCAGATAAAAGTTTTGAGTTCTATTTCCTATAACGTTTCGCACTAGTCCGATGCTCCGACAAACCGTTGAAATCTATTTGGTAGGAGATATCGGATAGTGCGTGTTGTCGGATTGTCTATCTTTTTGTTGTTTATGTTTAAGAGAGTGGAGATTTAATTGAGTTTACTATAGGAAAAATTTTGACTTTTTCAATTATAAAAAAAGCCCAATGAAAATCATCGGGATTTTTAAGTACTTAATTTGTTTACTTAATGGGACATAAATCCAATTATAATTAATCCTATTCCAGTAAACATTGCTAATGTTGATAGAATGTTTCTTGGCAATAAAAACCAATTTATTATTGCGGCTATTCCGCTAGCAATCACAATAATCATCAATAATTGATGATGTTCTGTTGTTATGCTGTTAAGTGCAATAGAAATGAATCCAAATATTTGTAATACACTACAAAACGTGGACAAAAATTGAATAGATGTTTTCATTTTAACCTCCTTTTATTTATGTTAATATTTATTTTTTCTGAAACTATATATTTTTTCTATAAAAAGTCAACATTATTTCCCATCTAAAAATCTCCACTCTCTGTTTCTTATTTGAAACAAAAAGTAGATGTCCGACAACG
>DYQJ01000024.1 GCA_020719345.1 Draconibacterium orientale
ATTTCGTAAATTTTTCGTTTCGTTTGAAAATCAATCGTATCAAGTTGAAATTATCTGTAAATTTGAAAAAACAATGTTTACAAATAGTTTTTCGTTGTTATCAATCAAACTAATTCTCGTATCGAGTTGATTTATTGAGTTCAAGCCGTAATGATAAATCAAGGTTGATTGGTTGTCATTTCGTAAAAATCAAAATTTTACCACTTTTGTGGAACTCAATCAATCAAGTCGAAATAACAAACAGTTTTATTGGTGCTAACTGCAGACTGTCTAAAAACGCAAAGGTAACCCTTTTTAGATTAAATGCAAATTTTTTTTCAAAAAAGATGAATTTAGTTTAATTTAGCATAATCTAAGCGAGTTGAAGAAATTTGGTAGTGTAAATTTTTAAGTGATAAATTTTTTGAAGCATATAAGGCATATAAGAAGATATAAGGCTTATGGGTATTATCACTGGAAAAATTACAGTTCCAATGAATTTAAAAAGTTATTTCATACATATTACTAAATCATTTTATCAACTCCTCGTAGTTAAAAAATATACAAATAATTTAGTATATATGTTTGGCATTACTTTTTTAGGACTATCACAACTTTGGCAAGTTAATAATCATTGAGATTTAGTTGCTTGATGACGTCTGGTAGGTTGCCATACTCCTGATTTCACGCCTCTTATATATCTTGCAAAACCAATCAACAGCGCGAGATTCATGCCGTAGAAATGCGTTATAAATCTAAAAATCTTGATATTTATTTTTGACTTTTTTAATTTTGCATCTACAAATGGAATGCTCATAGTCGTTGCCAGTGCCAGAAAAGATAATCCAAAAAATAAAGATAAGTGTCTTTGCGTTATGAAAATCAAAGATATATTGACAAAGATGAGGATAATAAAGATAAAAGGAATTGTCCAGCGCAGAACTTTATGCGACAAAAAGCTAAAAGCCAATCCGCGTATATTGACGAAAAAATTTTCGTGGTCTTTTAATTTGTTAATATTGAAAAGTCCCATCAAAAGATGTTTGAACTTGTTTAGATTTTGAAAATTGCCGGTTGCTATTCGGATTTTTCTACGAAACTCATCTTTAAAATTATTAGACACATCTTCGTAAACTATGGCATTTAGGTTGTTAATTGCTTTATATCCTTTTTCAAGGACACACATATTAATATAGAAGTCGTCTACCAGAAAATTTGTGGGTACCTCTGTAAACAGTTCGGCGCGAATGGCATAACATCCGCCGAATGGACCCATCATCGTACCCCAGATATTTCCTTCGGCATGTTTATTTTTTACTTCCAGAGTGATATATGTGCTTTCCGGAATAGATATACCTGTTTTGGAGAGTCCACTGTTTATCATATTGGAGTCAACGAGTCCTATTTCACGATTTTTAAAATGCTTAGCGAGTTCAAAAATAGTGGTTTTCTCAAATATTACATTTGCGTCAGTAAGAATTAATATTCGTCCTGTCGCTTTTTTTTGTATCTGATTTATTACTGCGGGCTTACCTTGTCTTGAATAAAACGGATAGAATTTTATATTATCATAAATTTGAGCATATTCTTCAACTATACTATTGCTTCTGTCCGAGGAATTGTCCGAGCCGATAATTAGTTCAATTTTTGCTTGCGGATAGTCCGAGTTTAAGATACTTTTAATTTTTTCGGCTATCACTAATTCTTCGTTATATATTGACATTAAAATACTTACACGTGGTGCGTCTTCATGGTCAAGGAAGCAAAATGTGTTGATGCGATTCTTTTGTTTATGCAATTTTAAAAACAAAGGATATAACAAATAAGAATGCAAAATGGCTAATATGCAAAGTATAAAAATAATTATTAAGATTAAAATCATGTTTATTAATTAGTTATAAGTTCAATGATTAATGTTTAATTTATAAAAATTTATAAGTTCACGAGCAATATTAATATTATCAAAATTTTTGGCGATAAAATTTTTAGCATTTTCTCCTATGCTCGAAAATTTAGATTTGTCGTTAAAAATATTTACTATTTCTCTCACAAATTCGGCTTCGTCATTTGCAATTAAAATATTTTCTTTATCTCGCACTGCTATTCCTTCTACGCCTATATTTGTAGAGACGATTGTTTTACTGAGTGCCATTGCTTCAACAATTTTTATTCGCATGCCGCTTCCTGCGAAAAGCGGAACTATCATAAGTGCCTTACTATTAATAAAATCTTGTGCCGATTCTACTTCTCCACAAAAGTGGATATTTTTTTTGTTCAATTTATTAATGAGCCATTGTGGTGCATTGCGTCCTGCGATATAAAATTTTAAATTAGGCATTTTACTTAGGATTTTGCACCAGCAATTTTCTATGAACCAGATAATTCCCTCCTGATTGGGTGACCAGTCAAGTGCTCCGATATGAAAAACAGAAGGATACTCCATAGCGGTATCCGTTTTTTGTTTTAGATTATTATTAAAATTGTTGATATTATAACCCGTAGGTGTCACCTGACTCGGTTTATTATTGCCGAGTGAATTTAATTTTTGCAGGTCGCGTTCTGTGATTGCGACTAACAAATCATATTTATTTAACATGTTTGTTTCCATCTTTTTAATTCGTCGGCACAATAATTTGAGATACATTTTTTTGTATCTGTTCTTTTCTTGTAAAACTGTTCGCTCCCATATTTCATGTTCTACATTGTGAGCTCGCAACGCTACAGGTGTTGCGGTATGTTTACGAATCGTTGATATATAAGGTGTTAAATATAATCCTTCTAATTGTATAATATCAAATTTCTCTTTCTTCAATATATCAGCGATGAGATTTTTAAATCCTTTATCAATAAATCTTTTTGCGTTGTAAGGATATTTTGAAAATAAAAGATTGAGCAGTGCGTCTGCTATTTTAATATCTGTATTTATGTAATAATCAATAAAATTAATTCGCAAACGGATTTCCTCCGGTATATCTTGAACATTAAAATAATGTTTAGAAGTGTTTAATGTCAGTATTGTAATATTTACTCCGAGCTGGGACAACGAATCTGCGAGAGTAAACGTAGCAATTGCGCCTCCATCTTTAAGCGGATATGGTATTTTGTTTGTGATAATTAGTATTTTCATGGATAATTATTTTTTCTTTTTCTTAAAGAACTTCTTTATATTTTCTATATAAGTCTCCGAGTTAAAGATAGACGAATCGGTTGTCGCTTTATATGTAAGGAATCCTCCTACGGGTATCAACAAATATGAGGCAAACCATACTCCGAGCCATGGACTCCAGACTCCTTCTTTGACAAATTTAACGGTTGACATCGTAACTACATAATAAATCAAAAAGAATAGAACAGACACAACGATAGGTAATCCGAATCCACCTTTGCGGATAATTGCTCCAAGCGGCGCCCCGATAAAAAAGAAAATAAGACAAGCAAGTGCATAAGTTATTTTCTGGTGAACAGCTATTTGATGCTTGGCGCGGTATTTTTTCCTTTGAAATAAATCTTCTTTTGTTCGCACTATTTCTGCATGTGTTTGTTCACAATATTCTATCGCCGAGTTGATTACCTGATATTTATTCTCTAAAGAGTAGCTGTTGTAGATGCTGTCTATATTAGTTTTTACCGGCAGATTTTGATACTCCAGATTTTTAAGAATAGAGTCTTTTTTGGCAAAACGGGAGCTGTCTTCGCGATTGCTTATTTTTACCTCGTTTTTCAATATCTTGGTTCGTATCAAATTATCATAGAATACGCTATGTCTATAATTGGATTTGTTTTGTAAGGAGTCAATTACTGTACTTAGCTGTTCTATGTTTAACATTTGATAATTGTGTTTGAATAATGATTCGTCAGATTTAGTAAAATCAAAATTGATAGGAATGACAATTGTCTGGCGTTCAAACTCTTCCTTCTGATGCGGAAAAGTTCGTTTGCTGTTAACTTTTTCTTCTTCTTCGGATTCTTCGTAACGAACTCCACTGAAGAGTTCAATGATAGTAAATCTCATGTTATCAGTGACTTTTATAGTTCCGGAGTCGGCGACTGTAACAATTTTATTACCGGGTTGTGATTTGTGGTCGTAAATCATAAAGTCGTACATCATGGTTTTACTGCTGTGTTTGTCTCCTATTTTGATAGAAAATCCTTCCAGATTACCGTTAAAAATTCCTTCGCGGATGTCAAGTGTAGGATGTTGTTGTTTGACGTCATATAACAATGTGTAAAATTTGAGGTCAGCTTTAGGTAAAATATTGTTAGCAAAAAAGAAAGCAAATCCAGCTATTCCGGCGCAAATAACTATCAATGGAGTCATGATTCGTTGCAACGAAATACCAGCGGCTTTAATTGCTGTCAGCTCATAATATTCTCCCATGTTTCCAAAAGTCATTATAGAAGACAGCAAGACCGCAAGCGGCAATGCCATGGGAACAAGATGCGCTGAGGCATAAAATAATAACTCGGCTATGACCCAGACACTCAACCCTTTACCTACGAGGTCGTCAATGTATAACCATAAAAATTGCATCAGCAGGACAAAAAGTGCCACAAAAAAAGTTACTATTAATGGTCCTATAAACGACTTGATTACTAATAAATTAAGTTTTTTAATCATTTCTGAGCAAATTAAAATATTTATCTAACAATATTGTTGCGCCCTGAAAAGATGTCATTTTACCGTTAATTACTTTTGTCTCTATGTCTTTTATTTGCTGTTTAGAGATAGTATTTTTAAAATGATTGCTTAGCGTTTCATTGATAGTTTGATTCATCCAGTATTTAGCTTGAGTATTTCTATTATTGTCAAAAAAATAATTTTCTTTGACAAAATTAATATATTCAATTACAATTTTCCAAAGTGCGTCTATTTTATTATTTTCTACTGCGGATACGGTTATTACTTGCGGTGTCTGGTTAGATTCTTTTGGCGGAAGCAAATGTAAGGCATTTATATATTGCCCCTTAGTTGTTTCGGCTTTTTGGATATTATTTCCATCGGCTTTTGTAATTACTATACAGTCTGCCATTTCCATTATTCCTCTTTTGATACCTTGCAGCTCGTCTCCTGCTCCGGATATTTGTAGTAGCATAAAAAAATCCACCATAGAATGCACAGCTATTTCCGATTGTCCGACTCCTACGGTTTCCACAAAAATGACGTCAAATCCGGCGGCTTCGCAAAGGACAATTATCTCGCGTGTTTTGCGAGCCACTCCTCCAAGTGTTCCGCAGCTTGGCGAGGGTCTGATAAAAGCATTTGGGTCAACGCTAAGCAATTCCATGCGCGTTTTATCTCCTAATATACTTCCTCCGCTTCGCTGACTGCTGGGGTCTATTGCCAAGACAGCAAGTTTATGTCCTTGATTGGTAATATGTTTTCCTAATTTTTCTATTAACGTACTTTTACCTGCTCCGGGAACTCCTGTTATACCTATGCGTATGGATTTGCAAGCATGCGGCAAAGATTTTTCTATTATTTGCTGGGATAATTCTATGTGTTGCGCCAGTGTGCTTTCTAAAATTGTTATTGCTTTACTCAAAATAGTTATATTGCCTTCAACTATTCCGTTAATATAATCATCTACACTCAGTCGAGGACGTTTTAAGTTTTTGAACCTTTGGATTGCGCTATTATTTATATTGTCAGGTTGTTCTATTCCGGCATTAACAATTAAAGAATTTTTTAGTTCCTCTGACATGGTAATATTATTTTAAGAAATTGATACTAAATTTTTAATTATAAAAATATTTGCAAATATGATATTTTTTATAATATTTTCAAAATAAAAAAGAATCATTAATATAAAAAAAAAGTATCTTCGGCATGTTTCATTTATTAGGTTACACTTCTTTGCGAAACTTTGCGTTTTTACCTTTGCGAGACTCTGCGTGAAATATTTGATTATCAATTTCTCGCAGAGTTTCGCAAAGAAAAAAGTGTAAACTACTTTTAAGCTGTTATGAAAGATTCTGTATCTTCTCTATAAAGCAATTCCCCACTCACTATTTAATAGTTGGGTGGGGGATTATTTGTTAATTCTTAAGTAAAATTTAAAAAATAACTTCGGAATTTATAATTTATAATTTACTAATTTTCAATTATTGGATTTCTATAGTTAAAATTTTATCTCCGACCTCTAATTTGTGTATGTTATCAAGTCCTTCTACGATGTTACCAAAAAGCGTATAATTTCCATCTATGGTAGCGTTAGGATATTGTGTTATAAACCATTGCACCGATTCGGTGTCTTTAGTGTTAGCCATCATGCCGATAGACCCTTCGTCCGAGTAAGTAGGCGCAAATTCGCTACGGATAACAAAGTCGGAGCTTCCCCAGCCGTCTCCTCGTTTGCAACCATCTTGAATAATATAATTAGGAACAATCTTATAAAAATATGTGCCGTCATAATATTTATCTTGGACTAATTTAATAAAGGTTGCAACAGTCATAGGTGCTTGATTGACATTTAGTTTAGCCACAAAGTCGCCTTTTGTTGTTTTAATAATTATGCGCGTTTCGGCATCTAATGAGGTGATTAATTGCCAGTCGATAGGCGCATAATTAATACTGTCTGCCGGTGGAATTACTGTCTGATTAAAATATTTGATAGTTTTTATCAGCTCGTTGTACGCTTCAAAATCTTGAGGTAAAATACAATTATTTAAAGCTTGTGTCAAAAAATAATTATTGCTGTATTCGTTGACCATATTAAATTCCGGTTTTCGCATGGCTTCTGCGGTCATTGCCACCAGGGCTACATCTTTAGAGATTACCGCTTTTTTAAATATTAAAGCGAACTCGTCGTAGAGGTCGTCACCTAATTTTTGTTTTATGGTGTCGGCATAATAGCTAAAATTGACATTGTTTCGCATGTTTATTAAAGTTTGCATTCCGGTTGTGGACAGTATTTTATTATTAGAATAAAAAATCTCATTTGCTACATAACGGTACTGGTACAAATCGACTTCTAGTGCGGCGAGTAATCCAGCTTTTTCATAAATATTTTCGCTGGCTTCGTAACCGGAGATTATAGAGCTGGCGATGTACTCTTTCGGATTAGAATATTTAAGTGCTGTTTTGAGCATAATCGTACGTGCCTGCCAAGTAGTAAGCGACTTAGATATTTTGTTGTAAACTGCGGCATCGGAGTAGATACCTTTCTCCAAAAAAAACTCGGCAGCGGCTACAGAAATATTGGTATTCACATCGGTTATCTGTTTTAGCATCATATCACGTGACAGCTCATAATCAAATTGTTTACTCGCATTGATAGCACTTATTTTGATACGGTAATCGTAGTCGTTCTCCAAAATATTATGCAAAAAGTCTAAAGAATATACACTTTGGGAATGCGCAAAAGCAGCAGCCAGATTTATTTTGGTATAAATATAACCTTCTTTTTTAAATTCTCTCACAAGTAGAGAATGATATTCTGTTAAATCGGCGGTAGAAGCATTGGCAAAATAATGGCTCACTATAAATCGTATGTTCTCTTTTTGTTCGTTTTCCGATAATATATCCATTGCTCTTTCGTTTGCCTTAGCCGATGTTAGACCGCGAATGGCAAATCGCGTTAGTCCCCATGCCAGACCGGCAGTTAAAATATAATCTTTCTCAGGTATTTCTAAAGTGCATATAAAAAGTAATCCTTTTTCGCCACCACATTTTCCTATCGCCTCAATGATTTCTTTTTTCACTTTACCAGATTTTTCTACGGCATAAGCTTTTATCAAATATTGCTCGGCAGAGACGTGACCTATTTGTCCTAAGCTGTAAGCTACGGAGGTTCGCACATCTTCGTTGGAGTCGTCAAACAATACCGCGATAGGTAAAACCGCAGCACTATCCTGCACACTTGCGAAAGCCAGCACACTTGCTTTACGATACTCAGGATATTCGTTGTTCAAATATTTGAGTAGCTTAGCCGAGTTTCTCTCGTTTTGATACGTATAAATATTTTGCATTATTCCATCTTCGTATAGGTTCTCTTCTGAGCTGTGTGCGAGGTCATGTTGTTTCTGCCCTGTTAAGTCGCCCTTACAAGAAAATAGTATAAAAGATAACAATAAGTAAAAAATAAAATGTATCTTGTAGTTCAATATGTATAAAATTCTATTATTCATTGACTTGTTGTTTTATTTTAAATATAGTGATTCACACTTACTTACAACAAAAATCATTCCAAAAACAATTAATAAATTATATTATTTTTTATCAGTAGAGTATTAACTTCGGTTTCGGTGATTCCGTTAATTTTATATACTAATTTGTCTATTTCATTTTCAAGTTCTTAAATATCTTGCGATGAAATTCCAATTTCATACGTGGCGACTTTAATTTGTTGCAACACTAATATTTTTTGTGATAAAATAAAATGTTCTTTGTGTTTGTCATGAGATAAAAGCATTGTAAGGGAATTTTAAGATTATTTTAGTTCCGGTGGGTTCATTGTTATCGTTGTATAAATCAATAATTTGGACTGTCGTATTAGAGTTAGTAAATTTATTAATGAGTAATATTCGTTCTTGTATGTTTATAAGTCCGGTAGAGTTGTGATTGGTTCTTTTTTTGGCAATTTCTTTGGCTTTTTCTCTACCTATTCCGTTGTCTTGTATAATGCAGATTAATATATTGTTATTCAGTTCATTAAATTCGAGCAAGAGGTTACCGTTATTTTTTTTAGGTGCGAGTCCATGCCAGATGGCATTTTCTAAGTACGGTTGAATCAACATAGGCGGAATTTTAATTTCAAGAGGATTTATGTCCGGATTAATTATTATTTCAAAATTAAAAGTGTCATTAAATCTCATTTTTTCGAGTTGTAAATAACGTTTTAACGTTTCAATTTCGGTATTAAGGTCAATGAAATTATATTTAGAATTTTCGAGGACAAGTCTCATTAGTGTCGCAAAGCTTGTGAGATAGTTGTCGGCGAGTTCATTATCATTTTCCAGAATATATCTACGAATGGAATTTAACGAATTAAAAATAAAATGTGGGTTCATTTGAGCTCTCAACGCTTTATGCTCTGCTATTAGTATGTTTTTTTTGTTGTCTATGTCTTTTTTTAAGTTCTTATAAATGAATAAAATAATTAATATAACAATCAATATAGATGCGAGAAAAATAGTAGCAATAAATATATTAGTTTGCGAGAAGTGTTTTTTAATTTTAAATTTAACAACGATATATTCTGTGTTCCAGTTGTCATCTTCGGAGGCGGCTGTTAGTCTGAAGATATAATCTCCTGGTGGCAAATTAGGAAATCTGACATATCTGTTGTCCGATTCTATCCATTTTTCGTCAAATCCTTCGAGTTTATATCGGTATTTTATTTTAGGTGTTGCTTTAAAGCTGATAGCTTTGAAGAAGAAGAAAATACTGTTTTGATGATTTTTGAAGATATATTCTTTTTTTAGCTCTATTTTTTTGTTATCTACGACAATACTGTCAAGTAAAATACTTGGTGCGGTGTTATTTTTTTTCAAGTTATCAGGGAAGAAAGATATTATACCTTTACTTGTTCCGAGCCAGATGCAGTTGTCTATTCTAATAAGGTCTTTAATTTCTTCCGAGAAAAGTCCATTTGCTTTAGTATATTTAATCATCTTATAATTAAGGTGATTATTTAGGTCAAATACTATTTTGCAAAGTCCTTTATTGGTACCTATCCAGCATATATTTGTAGAGTCCACGAGTATAGATGTAACAAAATTGCTGTTTAGTCCATTGTTTTTATTAATATTTACTATTATAGTATCTTTGATAAGAATCAGTCCTTCTCCACTTGTGGCTATTAAAATATAATTTCCGATTTGCTTAATTTCGTTGACTCTTGATTTTAAGGAGGTTGCGTATTCGCCGAAGAATTTCATTTTTTTTTCATCTTGTCGGAATAATCCGTTGAGTGTCCCTATCCAGATGTTATTATTGTCGTCTTGGTAAATATAATTAGCAGAGTTTATCTCGTTATAACAATTGTGGTCGATGATATTTTCGTTATCATATTTTAAATATCCGTCTCGTACACAGACCATCAGTTGTCCGTTTTTGTTTAATGACATGTTATAAGCTCGCGGTATTGTGTCTATGATATTTATTTTGGTGTCTGTGATTTTGATTAATTCTGATCCGAGTAGCCATATATTATTTTGGTAGTCGGCGAGGATGTCAATAATAGGATATTCGTTATTATTAGGAAGTTTGATGTTTTCTATGGAGAGAATTTTGTCGGATTTGACATTGCATCTGAAAAGTTGTTTGTCGTATGTAGAGAAATATAACGTATTATTTATTTTGTGCATTGACAATATATTATAGTCGCTAAACCCGAATTGATAATAAGTATTAAATTGGAATGAAGGGACAAAATATATTCCATCTTCGGTGGTAGAAAACCAGTAGTTACTTTCTATGTCTTGAAATACGGAGATGGGCGATTTCCCTTTCAAATATTGAATAGGAAAGCTGTATAGGTTTTTGTTTTCGTACATGTATATTCCTTGGTACATTACGCTTATCCAGAAGTTATTTTTGTCGTCAGCAAATACTCCGGAGACTTCATTGTTGTATTCTAATGTTGCAACAATATTATTGTTTTTTATATATATAACTTTATTGCTGTATGAGAGGATAAATTCATTATCGTCTATTTTATAAAAATATCGTCTTAGATTGTTGTAATTGTTAGGTTTGAAATTGATAAAAAATTTGTTATTTTGAGAAATTACTGTAGTTGTGTCGGTGTTGTTATTGTTAATATTTGTATTCTCAAAATTATTATTCCACAGGTGACCGTTTTCATTTATTTCAATAAAAATTTTGTATTCGTTAGTGGAATTTACTTTGTATTCGGAGATATTTAGTTGTTTATCAATAATATATATTCCCCCGAGATTAGGAGTGAACCAGAGGTTATCTTCGTTATCTATACAGAGGTTGTCCACGTAATAGTTTTTGGATATTTTAGTAATTGTGTCATTAAGCGGGTGTTGTATAATTTTTTCGTTTTCGTAGTAGCTTAGATATCCTTCGTAAGAAGAAAACCATATTCTTCCTTTGTAGTCTTTATATAATTTGATTATAGAATTAGAAGGGAGTCCGTTTTTCATGGTAAAAGTTTTGAACTCAAATCCGTCAAATCGGCAGACTCCTCTGCTTGTTGCAAACCACATATATCCTTCGTCATCTTGTAGTTGAGAGTATATTTCAGAGCTTGGGAGTCCATCTTCTACGGTATAATGCTCAAATATAGTATTTTGTGCAAATATTTGTATAGAAAAAAGAAGGAATAATCCGAGTAGATATAATTTTTTTCTAAATTTCTTCCATGTTCGCCACATAAGTTAATAATTCGTTAAACGTATTTTTTAGTTCGGTTTTTAGTTCGGTTTTGGTGTAATCTAATTTGTCCAATATCTTATCAAAAATTTCATTTTCAGACAGTTCGGCAAGTGTTTTTTTATTTTCGGAGAGATAGTCAGTATTTAAGTTCGTATCTGTAAAAATTATTTTATAGTTCAGAATATCTAAGTTCTTGATAGAATCTATATAATTATCTACTTGTTTAAATATTGTTGGGTCATAATTTTTTTCGGTGATACAAATATCTGCCCATGTTTTGAGCATGGCAGTTTTATCATAATTATCTATCTTATTCACTACGTCAGTCAACGTTCCTTTGAAGACGACAATATTTCTAAATTTAGGTATTGCGATATTTTTTATTTCTGTTTTTTGATTGGCTAAGTCTATATAAACAACATATTTTTGCTGGTCAATTTCAGAGAAGCTAAGCGCTATAGGACTTCCAGAGTATCTTACATTATCTTGTTGTCCGATGATTTGTGGACGATGCAAGTGTCCTAATGCGATGTAATCAAAAGTTTTCGGGAAGTTGGTATAGCTAATATGTTGGAGTCCGCCGAGTTTATATATTTCATGTTCTTCTTCTGAGATGTTAGCGTCATTCACAAACAGATGTCCGGTTGCTATGACAGGAATGTTATTTTGTTTGAATCTGGTTATTTTGTCGGCTATGTCGTTGTAATGTTTTATTATGCCTTCACATATTGCGGCGGTTTTGTCTTCGTAATTTTCTCCGGCGACAGACTTTCTGACATCTTTATCTCTAAGAAAAGGAACTGCACAGACTACTAATTCGGTGTCTCCATGCAGGTTTTTTATTTCTATGATTTCATCTTCTATATTTTCGGTTACTCCTCCGATGACTCTGATATTTAATATCTCTAACAGTGGCTTTGCAGTATTTAGCGTACTTACCGAGTCATGATTACCGCCGATAATTATAACATTTTTACACGTAGTATTTTGTAAACGCGTTAAAAAGCTATAATACAATTTTAGTGCATTGTTAGAAGGAAATGCTATATCAAAAATATCTCCTGCGATTATTAACACTTGTATTTCAAGTATGTTAATATTTTCTAACAACCAGTTGAAAAAGAGATTATGTTCTTCTTCAAAATCTTTAGAATACAGTTTGCAACCTATGTGCCAATCTGAAGTATGTAATATTTTCATAGTTAATTAATTAATGAACTTCTATCAATTATTTTTTTTTCCTAAGCAATATAAAAGTCCGTCTCGTGCTGCGACGTATATTTGTCCTTTGTGTGTTATCGGTGTTGCCTCTATTGAGCCGCATGGCTTGGTGGCTATCTTTTTGAAATTCATGTCTTTATCAAATTCATATAAATATAAACCGTTATAAGTAGGACACAATATTCTGTTTTTCACTATTATAGGAGTTGAAATAGAAGGACCATTATTCTCTTTATATAGTAATTTTGGCATATAATATTTTGTCTTATTATCAAAACCAAGTACTTTTTGTGTGCTGTCAATTTCTTTGTGATTAACGATATAAAAATATTCGTCTATCCCGACAAAAGCTGCGATACATATATCAGTCTTATTTTCAATATAATAATCATTTATACCGGCACTCCCGATGACTCCGCCATGCCATGATGTAAATTCTTTATTTTCGGTAGGAAAAAACCATACGACGGCATCTTTTGGGTCTTTTGCAGGATTTAATTTTAAGATTCCACCTTTTCCTGCAATATATTGTTTTTCTATAGAGACGATGATACATTCATCACTTGTCACTATTGGTGAGCCGTCAATGTCTGAGCCGATGAAAAAATCCCAGTCTATTTTTTTGTGTTTCAAGTTATAACCATATATATGTCCCGACCCGGAGGCGATATATATCTTATTGTTTAATAACGAAGCCGATGACTCAGTGACAAGATTTCCACCATGTAAATTCTTATCTTTCTTGGTATATAAGGAGTCTTTAGAATATATTTGCGGTTGCAAAAGTCCATCTTTGGTTGTTGCATCTCTATAATCGGGGTTGAAAGTAATAAACATACCAGTTTCAAGTCCTAAGTAAGCGGTGTCGTTCAAAACAATAGCCGAGCCGTCTACGTCGCGGCTGTAGCTGTCAGTTCTTTCGGAGTTGTAGAACCATAAAGGTTTGCCGGTCATATAAGACACTGCTCTATAACTATCTATTATCTTCGTTGCTAAGGAGTTATTAAATCCCATTCTACTGCCTTGTAAAATAACTAATTGATTTTCTGGGTCTGTTTCTTTTTTATTGTACCAGATAGTTGCAGTTCCTTTTATTACGTCGTCGTATTTATATTCCCATACAATTTCTCCGGTTTCTGCATTTATTTTTCGTAAATTGTAGTCGTATGCTCCTTGAATAAGGAACAGTTCTTTTTCTTGGCGAATCAATAAAGGTTGTCCTGTCCATCCGGCTCCACTCCATGTTCGGATTTCACTTCCCACTCGTGTTTTCCCTGTTCCAAGTTTGCATGTCCAGATGACCTCTAAATTATCAGGTAAGCTGTCTCCATAATAATTGCGCTGCCAATTCCCTAAGTATGTAGGAATAATAACTTCTATTGGCTCGTATTGGCGTTTGATGACATTTAGACTGTCATTAGCTGCGAAAAAATTTTTAACCCTTATTCCTGGCTCGCAACCGAATGCGATGATAAAAATAGCGAAAAAAATAAAAAAAATAGCCCTATAAAAGGGCTTTACTACATTATTCATAAGATGACTTTTAATAAAATTACCATTCAAATACGTGTGTGTCCAGATTAGATTCTATCATTTGTTGATATTCGTCGTCGCTCAGGTCATTGCTGTAAAAGTTGACCGGGTCTACGGGTTCATTGTTTATTCTTACTTCGTAATGTAAATGGGAACTAGTTGAAAGTCCGGTACTTCCGACTAATCCTATCAAGTCACCACGTTTTACTGCTTGTCCGGGACTGACTAACATCTTGCTAAGATGTGCATACAAAGTAGAATAACCATATCCATGATTGACTCTTATGTGATTACCATATCCGCGGGAGGAGGCATCTGCACGCAAAACTACGCCGTCTCCGGTGGCATAAACCGGTGTTCCGGTAGGTGCGGATAAATCTATACCTGTGTGTAAGCCAACATAATTTAAAATTGGATGTTTTCGCATACCAAAAGGTGAACCAAAGCGAACCATATCTTTGTTAGAAATAGGTTGTATTGCCGGTATGCAGGACAGCATTTGTTCTTTTTCACTTACTAAGGCAATTACTTCGTCAAAGGATTTTGACTGAACTACGAGTTGTTTGGAGATTTGGTCTAAGGATTGTGCGGCATTGACTAATAAATCGGAGCTTTCATAACCTTTCAGCTCTTCGTAGCGGTCGCTACCCCCGAAACCGGCTGTGCGAATAGCTGCGGATATTGGCTCGGCTTCAAATATCATTCGGTATATTTCGTCATCTCTGTGCTGTATCTCGGACAATGCTGTTGACATTTCATTGATACGTTTTGTTAAAAATTCATATTTTAACTTGTAATTCTGATTTTGAAGTAATAAATTTTTCTCGTGTGGAGAATCTAACTGTCTATTTAGCAATGTAGCCAAAACCATTCCCAAAATTACTGATAAAGCGAAATGCGGTAAAATCTTTCTCAACAATACATCTCTAAAAACTATCTCTACTTTTTCGTAGATTAATGTATCGGGATTAAATACGTACTTCCATTTTTTCATAAAACATTTAACATATAATAAACCCGCCCACCGAGTTTATTCTGATTAAATATACGTTTTGTGGGCTTACTTTGGCAAATGTATATATTATTTTTATAATAAAAAATGTTTTATAACATATTTTCTGAATCCAAGTGATTTGCAAATCATTATTTTGTAAAATATACTATTATTTTTTTTAGTTATCTTCTTGATTTTCAACAACTACTAAAGTTACAATTTTTTTTTATTTTTTTCTCAGAAAAAGCATTTTTTTTCATTTTTTTTTATTTTTCATTTTTTTTCCTTAAAAAAATACAGTATGGTTTACTTTTTTTAGGATGTTTTGCAACATTTTCGTCCAAGCTTATGTATGTTTTTAATAACTATTTTTATGTCAGTAGCAATATTATAGTCTTTGGCATAAATGATATTGTATTTATCCACGTTTTGAGTATTTGTTATTTTCGGATTAATATCTAAGTAGTTGAGTATTGCAGGTTTTATTTTTGGGAGATTACTTTTATGTAAATTTCCGCTCTGATGATATCCTACCCAGCTGTACATTCCCAGCAGCACTTTAAATATATTAATAGTAAAGTCTTTTCTATTTTTGACCAAGAAGAGCAAAATTGGAATAAATAGCAATAATACTGATGCCGAGACGATGTCAAAAATTCTTTTTATGCGTTTGTTTTTTTTGGTGGCAATAGAATTTATATTTATGGTATATATTTCTTCTACGGCTGTAATAAAATTACTTCCTATTATTACGTCACTTTCCTGTGGCGCTATTCGGTAGTCAATTTTGATGTCCGAGAGTTCTAACATCTTATTAATTATGTCACTTGAGGACATGTCCTCTGCCGAGAATATAATTTCGTCGGCTTTGTTTATAGTTATAATGTATTTAAGTTGGTCTATATTTCCCACGAATTTTTCGTTCTTTAATGTCTGGTCTTTATTTATACTAACATATCCTAATAGTTCGTAGTTAAGTTCGGCTTGTTTCAATATATTTTCTATTCTGTTGTTACCCTTTTCGCTACCTATTATCAATATCTTTTTTTTCTTTTTTGACTCTATTTTGAAATTAGTGAACGGCAAAATATCTAATAAGTACCGAATAGAAGTTACTGCTATCAAGCTCCATGCGCTTCCTATGAAAATCAGAGCGCGGGAGTATCTGTATTCTTCACTAATTAATGCGTACAAAATCAAAATGACTGCACTTCCCCATATAATTCCTTTTAAGAGATTGAAAAATTTAATTTTTTGTTGATATCCGCCGGCTATTAAAAGTGCGGTGAGCCATATCAAAATATAAATAGGAACTACTATAAAGACGTAAAAATCAGGGTAATCCATCTGATTATCTTTAAAATTTTCCCAATAAGGGATAAAGAAAAAGATTCCAGCGAAAATAGTAATTGCATCAGTTAATGGTAAAATTATCTTAGATACAATTCTTTTTATCACTGAAAGTATGGCTCTTAGATATATTGCGAGATTAATTACAAGCGAGTAAATTTTAGCATTTTGCGAGGAGAAATGTTTTTTAGCAAAAATAATCATTGCATTATAAAAGACGAAGACATAATTTAAGCTTCCCTTCTTTGTGCTTTCGCCTTTATAATGAATAATTTTTGTTTCCGGAAAATAATAATTTTTATATCCCTGTTTGATGATTCGGTAGGAGAGGTCTATGTCTTCTCCGTACATGAAAAATGTTTCATCTAAGAGTCCGATTTCATCTAATACTTTTTTTCGCATGAACATGAATGCGCCTGACAAGATTTCTATCTCGTGAATTTTGTTATTATCTAAGTGTCCGAGATGATAACGGGCAAAGGTCTTTGATTTAGGAAAAATTTTGGCGAGTCCGAAGATTTTATAGAAGGAGACCGTCGGCGTAGGTAATGCGCGTTTAGACTCGGGCAGGAATTTACCTTTTCCGTCAATCATTTTTACGCCTAATCCACCTGCTTCGGGGTTTTTGTCCATGAATTGGACTATTCGTGTGAAAGTGTCTTCCTCTACTATTGTGTCGGGATTGAGTAACAAAATATATTCTCCTTTGCTGAGGCGAATAGCTTGATTATTAGCTTTAGAAAATCCGACATTCTCTTTATTTTCAATTAGTTTGACCTCCGGAAATTTGGTTCTTATCATACTGCAAGAGCCATCTACTGAGTTGTTATCTACTACCCATATTTCGCTCTCTATTGTATTAGTTGCCTTAATAACCGAGTATAAACATTGTTCAACAAAGTATTTAACATTATAATTAACTATCACAATAGAGAGCTTCATTATTGAAAAATTTAATTTATTTTAACTTCTATTTTTTCTTCTCTTACTTCGGCAGGCAGTTCGTTTCCTTTTTCGTCTGTGTCTCCTCCAGTTTGACTGACTGTTTTGACAGATATTTTTCCTGTGTTGTCAAGTACGGAATACATTTTTGTCTCGCTCCAATAAGGTGCATCGCCTCCTCCGGAGTCTTCGCCGATGTTGTAAGTTTTCTGTAATTTTCCATCTTTAAATACGGATAAAAAAATGTAAGTTCCAGCACCATACGGACATGCTTCGTACGTGGAATAATATATTCCCCAAGTAAGAATCAATTTGTCTAATAAGATAAATTTATGTAATGCAAAAGCTTGCGATATTTTAACCATTCCGATGTCAATATTTTCAGCGTAGCCATCATAAGCGTTATTATCTTTTAACGAGTCAATAAAAAAGAAGTCGTTAATAACAAAGTCGTTTAGGTTTCCTTCAAAATTAAGATATTTTTCGGAGAGCAATTTTACCTCTTTTGTCTTTAAAGATTTATATTTCTCTAAGTTTAGTGAGTTAAAAAAGGTGGAGTCCACTATGTATTCAGAAGTTTTGAGTTCGTTGAATACTTTTTCTATGCCGCTTTCGGTGACAAGTATCGCGTCTTTTTCTGACACGTTTTTGTCGGATTTACAGCTGTATATTGCCATGATAACAAACAAAAAATAATATTTAATGTATTTTTTCATATAAATGAGATTAAAATTTTCCAAATGTAAGAATTTTTAGAAAAATCTAAACAAAATTTATTTATATTATTTTTATTAGTAATAATATTTTTATCTTTGCGTTGTTATTAAGTCAATTTTTATAACAAATAAATAAATTAGACATGAGAAGAAAATTTACTTTTACGTTTTTAATGTTATTGATAACATTTTTTACTGTTTTTGTCAGTTGTGAGGGTTGTGAGAGTTCCTCTAATAAGGAGGATGCCGATTCGGATAACACCGTAGTAGAGACCGAGGATCAAAGTAGTTTCTATTTGATACCCTCGCCGGAGGATTTGTTTGAGTTTACAGATGACCCGAAGTTGATTTTTACCCCGACTTTATTAAATGGTTCAGATAATGTAGAGAAGTACATAGATAACAAATCTAAGGAGATAAATTTTGGTATATACGCCGCTGATTTAGCATATTGCGCAGCTTTTAGTAAGAATCAAGAGACAGTAGAGTATTTGCATGTGGTAAGAAATCTTGGTGATAAAATAGGAATAACTGCTGCTTTTGACGAGAGCTTTGCAAAGCGAAGCGAATCTATAGACGACAATCGGGACTCGCTAAAGAAAATATCAAGTGACACATATTTTGATATAGTGCGATTCTTGGAACAAAACAAAAAAACCAGCACGCTTTGTTTGATATCTGTCGGTGGCTGGTTAGAGAGCTTATACCTTGTGACGAACTTAGTGGATAAATATGACGAGAAAAATATTACTATTCAACGTATTGCCGAGCAACGAGTTGTTTTTGCTAATTTAATTTTGTACTTGCAACAAAATGATAACATAGAAAGTGTGAAAAATATCTTGAAACAAATAGAGCCTATACAACAAGTATATGAAAGTTTGCAAGTTGTAACCGAAGAAGAAAAATCTCCTACCGAGAAAAAGGACAAAATTGTAGTAGGCGGAAAGACCAAAATTATGATGAACGAGCAAGAATTTAAAAAATTAAGGGAAACAATTGCTAGAGTACGTAATAATATAGTGCAAAATAACGTTACTTTATAAAAAAAAATTATTATGAAAATATCAAAATTGAGTATTGTTTTATTGTTTTTAGTAGCAGCAGTGGCGCCTAAGCTGAGTGAGGGGCAGACCTTAGATTGTTCTAAGGAGTTGAGGTTTGTAAGAGCGGAGCCACCTTTTGAATTTAATTCGCAGTCTAAAAGTGCGGTTTGTACTTCCGGAAAGACGTATGAATTATTAATTTCTTTATATGAAGGTTACGAATACAGATTATCGTTCTCTGCCGATGCTGTTTTTAATAATGACATGCATTTTAAAATAGTGGATATGAATACTTCTAATACCGTACTTGATTTGCCCGGACAATCTACTTCCGGCGAAATAGGAACGCAAGTATTGAAAAGCTATTATGACCGCAAAGAAGCAAGAACTGTGCAGCCACATTTTGATTTCTATCCGGAATCTACTACCAACTTGAAAATCATTATTACAGTGGCGGAAAAGAAAACTACTGCGCCGGCAGGTACGTATGACAACAGCGGAAAAACTAAGGGCTGTCTTACCATGCTTTTATTAGACAAAAAAGTTCCTATTGATGATTGGGAAAAAAAGTGAGATATTTTATATACTGAGCGATTTATAGAACGTCTTGATAAGTTTTTCTTATTAAGACGTTTTTTTTTAATATAAATTTATTCTTTTTAATTTTAATATTTGTATATTTGCACCCAAAATAATTAATTATTGAAAATCATAATATTAAGCTAATCTATAAAATCATAAACAATCATAGTATAAAATGAAAAAGAAGAATACGCAAGGCGATAAAGTTACTAATCGTTATAAATTATCCGTTTTTAATGAAGCCACATTTAAGGAGAGCTTTACGATGCAGCTCTCTAAGGTAAATGTTTTTATTTTCTTAGGAACATTATTTTTGTTGGTCACCGCGCTGGTGATAGCGCTGTTTATAGTCACCCCGCTTAATGACTTTTTGCCTCGCTACAACGACGCAAGTATCCGACTAAAAATTATTGAAACGACAATAAAAATAGACTCGCTTGAAAAAGAACTTAATAAGCGAGACTTCTATTTCCAGAACATTAAAAATGTCATGGAAGGTAAAGACCTTAGCGAATATGTTACCAATACAGATACGACAACAGTAAAATACAATGACCTGAAATTTACAAAATCTATTCACGACTCTATATTGCGGACTCTCATTGAAACCGAAGAGAAGAACTCGCTTGACGTGGTCAATAAGAAGAAAAATGATGGCGAATTAAAACATCTTACCTTCTATGCACCCGTGCGAGGACTCATCACCAGTAAATTTGATTACAAATTAAAGCATTACGGAACAGATGTGGTTGCCGCCGAAGATGAACCAATTTTGTCAGTCCTCGACGGAACAGTAATAATCGCCAGCTGGAGCTTAGAGACCGGATATGTCATTCAAATTCAGCACGAGAGTAACTTGATATCTGTATATAAACACAACTCGGTACTGCTTAAAAAAGAAGGCGATTTTGTCAAAGCCGGCGAGTCTATAGCGATAATAGGAAATTCAGGGGAACTATCTACCGGACCGCATTTGCATTTTGAATTGTGGCACAACGGAATCCCGCTGGATCCGGAAAACTATATTAATTTTTAATTATGAAAAAACGAATAGCTATATTGGGTTCAACAGGGTCAATAGGTACGCAAACGCTGTCGGTTATAAAAAGTAACACTGATAAATTTGAAATAGATACTATTACCGCTAATGAAAATGTGGAACTTTTGATTAAACAAGCATTTGAATTTAAGCCAAATAATGTTATTATTGCGAAGTCTAATAAATACAAATATCTTAGAGACGCACTTAAAGATACAAATATAAATATATTATCCGGAGAAGAGGCGATAAACAATATTGTTGCCTCTGATACTATTGATACAGTACTAACAGCGATGGTAGGTTACTCAGGTTTAATTCCTACCATAAATGCTATTAAGAACAAGAAGAACATTGCACTTGCCAATAAAGAAACTCTCGTGGTTGCAGGAGAACTTATTACGCGTCTCGCACAAGAAAATAATGTTCACATATATCCGGTGGACTCCGAACACTCGGCTATTTTTCAATGTCTGCTCGGTGAAAAGCAACAAAACATAGAAAAAATATATTTAACTGCCTCCGGAGGACCATTCCGAGGCAAAACCGAAGAACAATTGAGAAATATTACCAAAGCCGAAGCTCTAAAACATCCAAACTGGACGATGGGACCTAAAATAACAATAGACTCGGCTTCGCTAATGAACAAAGGATTGGAAGCAATAGAAGCTAAGTGGCTCTTCAATTTGAAACCGCAACAAATAGATATAATTGTGCATCCGCAATCAATTATACATTCGTTAGTGCAGTTTGTGGACAGCTCTATGAAAGCACAAATGGGATTACCGGACATGAGACTACCTATTCTTTTTGCCCTCAGCTATCCGGATAGATATAAAGCAGATTTCAAACGATTTGATTTTGACAACTTTCCGATGTTGACATTTGAAAAAGCGGATAGAAAACTTTTTAGATGTCTTGATATGGCTTTTTATGCTATGGAAAAAAATGGAAATATGCCTTGTATCCTAAATGCAGCTAATGAAATAGCCGTAAATTATTTTCTTAATGATAAAATTAATTTCTTGCAAATATCAGATATTATAGAACGAACATTGTTAAAAGTAGAATATATAGAGTTCCCTACCTTAGATGATTACATTCAAACTGACTATAATTCGCGAATCGTTGCAAAAGAAGTAGTCCTAAAAAAGTAATGATAAATTGGCATGTTTCATTTATTAGGTTACATTTCTTTGCGAAACTTTGCGTTTTTACCTTTGCGAGACTCTGCGTGAAATATTTGATTATCAATTTCTCGCAAAGTTTTTCGCAGAGTTTCGCAAAGAAAAAAGTGTAAACTACTTGGTTCTTGAATGATTTTTGTGGAATAGATGATTTTTTACGAAATTAGATTTTAAATCTTGCGTGAAACTTTTGATTATCAATTTCTCGCAGAGTTTCGCAAAGTTTCTCGCAGAGTTTCGCAAAAAATTCCACAAAAATCATTCAAGAACCAACTACTTTTAAGCGGTTATGAAAGATGCCATTTTCACTCAAAGTTTTAAAATATTGGTTTAATTTGCTTTGCGTCTTTGCGTGATAATTAATTTTCCACAAAAAACATTCAAGAATCTTAATAAATAGTTTAAAAATCTTTTTCACGGTCGTAATAGACGAAGTAGCAGCGAATTAATATATTATCTACCTTAAAAGTGTCTTCTTTAATTTCTTCGGGGTATTGTA
>DYQJ01000412.1 GCA_020719345.1 Draconibacterium orientale
TAACGCCTTTTCCGTCATTTGTAGGGTAAGGAATTGTAAAGAAATAAAGTGTACAGATCCGTAGGTAATAATATTTCTGTGCTTATTTTCTACTAACCTAAAATCTGCAAAGATTTTTATTAGTGATTATAAATCAGCAACTTACATACTATTTATGCATTACAATAAATTATCATAAATTCGTGAACCTGTCAAGCTACAAGCATGATTTGTAGCTTTTACTTATTCTTTGCGGATTTAAGGACTAAGAATAATAAGGAATTTGACGCATTTTTTTCATAGCATTGACTAAAATGTTTCTTACGGTTTGATAATCAATTTCTAATATTTTGGCTATTTCCATATTTTTATATCCTTCAATATATTTCATTTGCACAATTTGATTTTCGCGTGGGCTTAATTTTTTAATAAAGTTGATTACTTCATTAATCAAATCATCTTTTGGTTCGGGTTCTACTTCTATTAAGAGTAATTCACTGTCGGACAAAGGAACTTTGTTATATTTCTTTTTTAATATTTTAAAGATATTATTTCTCAAACTGATAAATAAATAAGCTTTGATTTCTATTATTTTCCCGATAGAAGTTCTGTTTTGTAAAAGATGTAAAAACAGAGATTGAATATTGTCTTCTGTTTCTTCTTTATCGAGATACTTCAACCCAAAGTTATAAAGGAGTTCATAGTGCGTTTCATAGATTTTTCTAAAAGCATTCATATCGCCCAAGACAAAATCAGTCCAAAGCTGCTCGGAAGAGTTACTCA
Organism: Draconibacterium orientale; assembly: GCA_020719345.1. Taxonomy (GTDB): domain Bacteria; phylum Bacteroidota; class Bacteroidia; order Bacteroidales; family DYQJ01; genus DYQJ01. The sequence goes on from DYQJ01000412.1 coordinate 763, forward strand.
TTTTAGAATTTGCTTTTATTAACATAATTTGCTTTTAGAAAACACAAAGGTAACAATTTTTTTAAGAAAACGATGTAGTTGGAAAAAAAGTATTGTGGGTAGCTTCGGCACTTCTCCCGATAGCTATCGGGACCGCTCAGCCACCTTTGGCAGTACAAAAGAAGGTCACTGGGCGAAGTCGATTCCGATAGCTATCGGAAGACCGAATAGTACGACAGAACAAAGGTCACTGAGCAAAGTCGAAATGAAGTCGATTCCGATACCACGCTCACGCCAATCCGATAGCTATCGGATTGAAAATCACGACTTGGCTTGAGCGTGATTTTCAACATGCGTGGCAGGTTTATCGGGATGTCTCTTTTATGACATAGTTATTACACAAAACGGTGTACTGAGCCGGTTAACCCTTTCAGAGTTTTAAACTCTGAAAGGGTTGAACATATAATATTAACGCCTTTTCCGTCATTTGTAGGGTAAGGAATTGTAAAGAAATAAAGTGTACA
>DYQJ01000233.1 GCA_020719345.1 Draconibacterium orientale
TGTAATGCATCTGTGAATTACAAATTCCGGTAGTATTAAATTTTTTACTCATGTTTGTCTGTATTATCACTAACTTGTTCATATTTTTTGCCTATCCAAAACAAATATAATCCTCCCGCAAGCACGAAGAACATACCCAGATAGACAACACTTATCCATGGGTCTCTCACGAGTTCAAATACACTTGCCTCTGACCATCGTCCTTTTGTTTTGTCATAACTAAGTTGATAGACCTTCCAACCATTTATTTTTATGGGTTTATTGACTTCAATTACAGTGTCTATCACTGTTTTGTCGTTAGCATAAAGTGTAACTTTGGAGATATATTTTTCGGGTTCGGGCTGTAACATAACCAACGAATATTTTTGGTCAAGGACAATATATTTATAATCAAATATATAACTACCGGCAGAGAGCCATTCGGATATTGAGGAGTTGTCAAGTTGATTTGTAGCCGTTACTTTGACTGCTTGACATGCTCCATCGCTAGGATATTCTACATATTTGTCCTCTAATAGGGCGGCAAATTTATATAAAGTGTCAATTTTTATCGTCCAATGTAATAAATTATATTCTTTTCCTTCTTCTATTAGCGGTAATCCTTTACCATCTTTATTAATTATTTCGCCGCTTGTGTTGTCTATTAAGCTTATTTTAGGATTGTATTCTTCTAAAACAAAGTCTTTTAAGTCTATGGCAATTGGCATTTCGTATTGTATTTTGTTTTCGTCTTCGGCTATCCATACTTGTCCTTCGTTTTCAAAGACGACCATTCTGAGTCGTTTTAAGTCTCCGCTGCCTAATACTGCGGTCATAACAGTTAGCCATAGTCCGAAGTGATTAAAAATGAATCCTATATTTTTTTTTGTCAATGGCAATGCCCTTCTCATTATAACTAATCCTAAGTTTAGTAAAAAATACGAAGCACAAACCAATAATACCCAGCTTTTGGCAAGATGAGTAATTCCCATTTTTGTAAGTAAGCTGTCTGCCACGTCTTCCTGATGAGTAAGTCCCATGATTAACACCACAAAAGAAAGTGCAACAATAGAGCTTATCGCCACCGGAACTGAAGAAAGCCACTTAATAAAATATCTCTCTTTAAAAAAAATATGAATGAATACAATAACAGTTATCACTCCAAAAAAGATATATACATTGTATGGAGTTGACGGTATATCTACTCCATTGCCGGGGGTAATAAATTCTATTAAAAAACCTATCAAAGTCAATATGAACGATATAAAAAACGCTTCGGGATATTTATAAGGTTTATGAAAGAATTTTTTATTTGTTTGTATTTCCATTTTTGTCTTTATTTATTTTGTGCGGGATAAAAATTTGTCGCAATTCTTCAATCAAATGTGAACCGCCGGAGATAGATATTTGTGATATTTTTTCGCTTATTCGTTCAATATATTCTAATTCTTTGAGTTTGAATAATACCTCGTTATCTTCCATAAGTTTTGCGGTGTTGAGAAGACTACGCGTGGAGGCAGTTTCTTCTCGGCGCATGATAACATTTGCTTGTGCCTTCTTCTCGGCAATAAGAACTTGATTTAATATATCTTTTATCTCGCCGGGCAAAATAACATCTTTCACACCGGAGGAGATAAGCTCAACCCCAAGTTCTAATGTCTTGTTTTTTAATTTGTTGGTAACATACTCGCCTATTTCTTCTTTTTTAATCAATATCTCGTCTAAATTAAAACCTCCTACGTATTCGCGGAGGACTAATTGTAATAAAGTATAAACTTCATTATTATAATTAGCAACTTGATTTAAAGCTATATACGGGTCAATAATTTTGTATTGTGCAACAAAATTAAATCGCAAAGTTACTTTGTCCTTCGTCATTATTTCTTGTCCGGCGATACTTATCTGATTCATTCGCATATCTACTTTGAGAATTTTTATCTCCTGAGTACCGTTCCAGAATGCATAACGTCCAGAGTTTAAGGTTGAATGATATTTTTTATCTATATAAAAGAGTGCTTTCTCGTGAGGTTCTACTACAAAAATATTAACATAAGCGGATAATTCGGGCTTGTTAAGAATATTTTTGTCTACCGATTCTGCAATGTATGGCTCGTTAAGATTTATATTAATAACTTTATGAATTAAAGCCGAGTTCCAGAAAGCATGTTTGCCGGGCTTCAAAACTTCTTTAAAATTGCCGTCAAGATAATACAAACCTATTTCGTTGTCTTTTATCTCGTGAGTATATAACTGACTATTTAACAAATTGTTCGTCAATAAAATAGTTAAATTTGGACTTACAAAACGTTCTGACAAGTTATATATTTTTACTTCGCCGAAGCTTTGCGATTTCCAGAAAATATGTCGTCCTTGTTTTAAAACTTCAGTCAAAGTGCCGTTTACATAATGCAATCCTATTTGTGAATCCGTTATTTTTATTACATTTAGTTGCGACTCTAAATTTTTATCTTCTAACAATAAATCTATGTTATAGTCAATTTCAAATTTTTGTGTTATCTGAAAAATTTTTATTTCTCCTGAAAAGATGACATGATGTCCGGGCATAAGCAAACGGACAAAATTAGAATCTTTAAAATATAACCCTCTCTGGTCTTGTTTTATTAGCATATCTGTTATTTTTATTATTGTTAATTATTCTTTTTTTCAAAATAAACAATTAAACATCCATCACACAAAGGCGGAGTTAAATTTAAGTCAGTGTTATAAAGTAAAGCGGTCTTCTTGTTTATGAAAAAATATTTTCTTCTCATAAAAAATGGACTTTTACCGTATTTCAAAGACGGTATCTATTTAACTGCAAAGCATTTATCCGATTATCAGTATTATAGCACGCTACAACCACTGACGAGGATGTTTAATATGTTTATTTCTTTTCCCTTAAGATCTGTTGTTCAACCATTGAACTTCTTAATAGCAAGGAAGGAATCGAACCTTCAGCCCACAGATTAAAATCTCATAGTTTATTGATAATCAAAATATACCGAACTTGCAGTGCCATGGCATTGTGTAGTAATAAGATACTAACACCTTCCTTGAAAACAATAAACAATGAGGTACAAAGATAATACTTTTTTTTTGAAAAAAGAAATATTTTAGGAATTTGTTATAATTTAAAATTAAAATTGTACTTTTGTTTATACACTAAATTTAAAAAACATTGTCTAATGATTTCTAATAATTGTAAACCTACATTTTGTGAGATAGCAGAATTATTATCTACAAAAAAATTATTATCTCTAATATTTATCTTGATAATTTTATCTTCCACAAAAAAAAGTGTGGCACAGCGAGAAGCAAATATCTGGTATTTTGGTGTTTATGCAGGTTTAGACTTTAATAGTGGAATTCCTATACCGCTGAAAGATGGTAAAATTTCGCATTGGGAAGGAGTGGCTACTTTTGCCGACAGCTTAGGAAATTTGCTTTTTTACACAGATGGCATTCGTGTGTGGAATCGGTTGCATAATGTAATGAAAAATGGCGACGGACTGAAGGGAGACCCAAGCTCTACAGAATGTGCCATTGTAGTGCCGATGCCTAAGAACAACAAATTGTACTACATAATCACCGTAGATAACGAAGCTTATGAAGATGGACTCTGCTATTCTATTGTAGATATGAATCTTGACAATGGAAACGGAGATATAACGGACATAAAAAATATACAACTTGTAACGCCGGTCTCCGAAAAAATAACCGCTATTCAACACGCCAATAATGAAGATTTTTGGGTAATAGCGCATGGTTATCAAACAGACTCTTTTTTTGTTTACAAAATAACCGAGCAAGGATTGAATCCTGAACCTACTATTTATCAAACAGGTACACGACATATCAATCTCGGAATATGGGGAACTAATGCCATCGGATACATGCGAGCATCACCGGATGGACACAAAATAGCCGCCGCCATAAATATTAGTCAAATAATAGATGTACTAAATTTTAATCACGAAACGGGGGAAATAACTAACTTCGTTAATATTTTTGATATTGCCGGAAGCTCGTATGGAGTAGAATTTTCGGCAGATAGTAAAAAACTGTATTCTACTTCAATGTTTTCACTTTATCAAACCGATTTATCTTCCAACATACCGGAAGAGGTGATTGCAAGTCGCACTAAAATAGCCACTTCGGACTCACGTCATTATTTTGGAGCATTGCAACTTGCTACTGATGGCAAAATATATATGGCACACGACAGCAGTGCATATCTTGGAGTTATCAACAAACCCGGCGAGAAACCGGAAAAATGCGAATTTGTCCAGAACGGGCTATTCCTTGAGGGAAGAAAAAGTATGATAGGATTACCTAATTTTATCCCGGCTTATTTTTTGCCACCCGATTTTAAATATTCGCTAACATGTTTTAACGACTTTACAAATTTCTATTTTCAAAGCACAATAGCAGCCGACTCAGTCAAATGGGATTTCGGAGACACGCAAAGTGGAGAAAATAATCACTCCACAGAGATAGAACCTTCACATTTATTTTCCACAGAAGGTGATTTTTTTGTGCAACTATTTATTTATAAAGAAGGTAACGAATATATAAAAAGTCAATTTGTAAAAATAAATCAACTGCCAAAATTAGAACTCGGCGAAGATACAACGATTTGTAAACACGAAAAATTATTGCTCACCGTAGATGACCCGAATAATAATGTGTTGTGGAATAATGTAATCAATACCCCTTATTTTGAAATTACAAAACCGGGAAAATATTTTGTACAATTAACCAACAAATATACCAAATGTAAAAATAGTGACACTATAAAAATCAATTATGCCGAATTACCAAATTTCAATCTCGGTGAAGATGATGCCATTTGCCGAGGAGACTCCTTGCGGATAGGTGCATACTTGCCGAACGCTAAATTTATTTGGAACACCGCACAAACAGACAGCTTCATCTTTGTGAAAAATCAGGGAATATATAAATTACAAATAACAGACAGCTTAAACTGTGTAAATAATGATAGTATAAATATTAATATCAATGAATTAACAATTATTGATTTAGGAAAAGATACTATTATCTGTCCGAATACCAAAATAAAATTATCCTTAAAACCAGAAGAGCAACCGAAGATAGCGAAATATTTATGGTCAGACAAAAGCAATAATAAAGAACTATTAATAGATAAACCTGATAAATATTGGTTGCAAATAACTGACACTAATAGTTGCGAAACGACAGATACTATTGTCATCAACGAAGCTTTTTTGCCCGAAGTGCGGCTTGCAAAAGATACGTTGATTTGTGAAGATAGCATCTTTGTGCTGACTCCTATTTTTAAAAATGTAGATTTTTCTAAGATAATATGGAACAACAATTCCGCCGATACTTTTTTGATTGTCTCACAAAAAGGTTTTTATCACGTTAAAGTAAAAAATATTTGTGCCGAAGATGCCGACACTATTTTTGTTGATACTAAATATTGCGGCGAAGTGGATATTCCTAATATAATAACCCCTAATTCTGACCAATTAAATAATTACTTTATTATCAGAGGAATAGAAAATCAACAGTGGCATCTTGAAATATACAATCGTTGGGGAACAAAAATTTATGACAACCTAAATTACGACAACACTTGGGATGCAACCGGACACGCAGACGGCGTATATTTTTACATTTTTACTAATCATAAAAAAAATATTTTTTATACAGGAAATATTAGTGTTTATAGATAAATGTTAATTGAAACAACATTAAAAAACCAAATTATAATTCTTAATTTATAATTTACTTAGATAAGATAATTTGTATTTTCCTTAAAAATAAGGAGAAAATAAAGTTTTACAGCAAAGAATTAAAATTTACCATGTATTTTTGAGTAGATACCAGGCATGTTTCATTTATTAGGTTCCACTTCTTTGCGAGACTCTGCGTGAAATATTT
>DYQJ01000413.1 GCA_020719345.1 Draconibacterium orientale
TAGACGGACAGGATAGTAGCCCGTAATCCCTTACTGCATATAGCCTCAACCGTTATGGGCAATTATACAATACTTATTATATTAAAGGAGAAGAAGTTGACATGAAAACTCCATAAAACAAAGTAAGGCAAATTAAAAAATTTAAAAAAAATGAAAAAAATTATTTTTAAAACGTTTATTTTATTAGGGGTATTGTCAGTCCTGATGTCAAGTTGTGAAAAAGAAGACGATTCGAATTTTGAATTAAGATTTACAAATATTTCTTCAAATTCATATTCACTTGAAGTTAATGGTGGATCTAGCACAATAGCAGGTGGTACTTTTGTTAACTATGACTTAAAGAAAGGTACATATTCATGGAAAGTCACACAATTATCAGGATATTTGTTATATCCAACAATCAAAGAAGGTACTGTAAATTTGGATCAGGATAAAGAAGTTGTATTTCCTTAAATATTAATTTTCTACTATAAGATTCTACGTTATGAAAAAAAGAATATTCATTTTTCTGTTGATTTTATCTATAATTCCATCATATTCTCAAAAATGGGAAAATATTTTGTATGAAGTACTACAAGGTGCATCAAATGCGATTGTACAAAATCAAGTAGCTTATAAACCTGTTGGGAGTTATGTAGTTGAAGTTAATTCAGCAACAAAGTTTATGGGTGACACAAGAAAAGTTATTAAAATTGAACTTCCGAATTTTTCCGAAGGATTTTACTATAGGATAACTCCCATGTATATCGAATATAATTATTTGTATAATAATGATGAAAGTCTATATATGAATATTATAAATCGAAATCCAAAACCCGCTACTCCCAATTTTGGAACGTATGCTTCTGTAGATGTGTTTTTAATGGATAACTCTGCGGACTCTTATAAATTTGATAACAAAATGTCATTTAATTATTTTAGAGTGTATGAAAGGATTTATACCTCATGTTTGATTGAGAATAGTGCTCCTATGACTGTATATCTCGGCATTCGGAATCCAAATGGCACTATAGGACTTCGAGTTATAGTTGAAGTCGTGGCATTTGGTTATTACAATACGTATTAGTTTTTAAAATCCTATAAAAGCCCATAACAGCACCTAAACCACAAGCAGGGGCGTTTTGCAGTTTGAAAAAGAATATTTAATTTTGAAGAGCGGTGAATTAATTTGGTTCGGTGAAAGCCCTGCCTGTGGTTAGCCGCGAAACGTTACTTACAACCCAATTTTTTTGCGTTCGAATAGCTTTGGTTTTTAAAAG
>DYQJ01000414.1 GCA_020719345.1 Draconibacterium orientale
CGTACAGCGCAAAGCGAAAATAAGCAAAATAAATAAATTTATTTATTCAGACAATGAGGCAGTACAGATTTTCAGTTGGCGACAAAATGTAACCAACTAAAAACAAATCGTCAAATTTGACCAGCACAAGCCGAACGCCTCTCGGTTATTTCCAAAACAGAAACCGATGGAATTACGGGAAATCTGTCAGCGGCGGCAAGGTTATTAAAAACGCGACGTATAACATACGTGCGGACTATAGACACCAGGGAGAACACAATCGTTATAAATAGTGCCTTGTGAATTTTAATCCCCGGAAATAAGACCATAGATAGCAACATACTGATAACCGACCCGACTATCGTATTTACTATCGATTCTGTGATACTGTGTTTTTTTGTTTGCATAAAAGAAATGTGCAGCCACCTGAGAGTTAAGCTGCACATTTATGTGGAACTGGTATAAAAAAATGAAATACAACCAGATTACAAGCTCTAGATTAAAAAACTTATAACCTACTACTATAATACCAGATTCTCTGAACTTATACACAAAATTAATAATGCTTAATGCTTGATAATATAGTGCTGATTGTGGTACGTTAATTTTAGGCATAATAAATCGCAAGTTTATTGTGTTTAGGGGGATAGACGTCGACTCCTATCCCCCGCCTTACCTCATAGGAGCCGACGGTAAGGAAAGGAATAAAAATGTTCGACACAATTTTTAATGCAAAAGCGGGGTATCAGTAATGAGCAAAGATCCTGCTTTTTTATTTTACAGTTCAGATTTTCTAACTGGAACAATGCTCATGACAGACGAGCAAGTAGGTAAGTATATACGATTATTGTGCCTGCAGCATCAACTTGGCAGACTACGTGAAAAAGACATGCTGAAAATCTGCGAAGAGTTCGACGAAGACATTTGGGAAAAATTTGAACAAGACGAAGACGGATATTACTATAACGCCCGTCTTGACGAAGAGACAAATAAAAGAAAAAGACATTCGGAATTGCAAAAATCGAATGTGGAAAAGCGTTGGAATAAACGTCGTAGTACCGAAGACGTACAATCAGTCCATGAAAATGATACCAACTCGATACCAAAACTATACGATGGTAATACCAACTCGATACCAAAACGATACGATGGTAATACCGTGGTATTACCTTTAGAAAATGAAAATGAAAATACAATTACTAGTAATATAAATACTAATACTAATAATATAAATACTAATACTAATAATATAAATACTAGTACTAATAATATAAATACT
>DYQJ01000025.1 GCA_020719345.1 Draconibacterium orientale
AAAAATTTGAATGGTACAATTGTCATAATCTACAATTCATTTAGGAGAGGTATATATGCTACTTTCTTCTGCTTGTAGTTGCGTCTATAAACCATAATAAATACAATTGCATCTGCAAACTTAAATAAAAAAATAAACATTTTATACTTTTTTCAAAATTTTAGATGGTTCATTTATTAGATTCTACTTCTTTGGAAAACTCTGCATTTTTACTTTTAAGCATTATATAACCTACAACTTACCAAAGTTTAAAACTGGTCTGTTTTATTTTGAGGTACCGGTTTAAAACTTTGGAAGAGTTTTAATATTTACAAGTTGCTTATTATCTTATACTTGCGTTGAGTTCTTTTTTATAAACTTCCATAAAACGATTCATTATTTTATCTATCTGCGTGTCAGTGAAAGTCTTATTTTCATCTTGTAGTACAAAAGTGACGGCATAAGATTTTTTGCCGGCTCCTATCTTCTCCCCTTTGTAGAGGTCAAAGATAGAGACTTTTTTAAGATAATTTCGTTCTGTTTTAAAAGCTAAGTCCTTTATTTGTTGAAATTTAATTTTTTCATCTAAAAGTAATGCGAGGTCACGTTTGACTTCGGGAAAATTAGATATAGCTTTGTATTTTTTCGGTTTAGGCAAAATATTTATAAGTTCTTGCCATTGAATATCTGCAAAAAAGACTTCTTGATTGATGTCATGATTTTTTAACAAGTTGTTTTTTACCGAGCCGCACGTAGCATAAATTTTATTATTTATCTTATAAGCGATAGCATAATTGTATATATCTGCTGTGTAGTCGTCTGTTACAAAAGTTTCTATGTCAAATCCTAAATGTTTGAACACATTTTCGCAATGACTTTTTAGAAAGAAGAAATCGGAAGGTGTTGCTGGCGTGTTCCAATTATGAGCATTTTGCATACCCGTTACAAATACGGCGAGATTTAATGTCTCAAAATATTTCTGTTTAAGCTCTGTCTTCTCTTCATAATATTTATATATATTTCCAAACTCGTAAATCTTAATATCATTATTTTTAAATTTGATATTTCGTTCTATGGTTTCTAATCCGCAAAACAGAAGTGTTTGTCGCATCACGTTGAGGTCTTGGCTGATAGGATTTTTAATTTTGACAGTATTTTCTTCTTTAAAAGCATCTAAATTTTGAAAATACGAATGTCGGGTAAGCGAGTTAGATATTGTCTCGGCAAAACCATTGTGCGAAAGCATATCAGATAGGGTATTTTTCAGTTTATCTCTATCTACTCCCTGCGTATATGAGAGTGAGGAATTAACATTTTCGGGTGTTTCTACATTGTTATATCCATAAATTCGTAGGATGTCCTCTATCACGTCTGCCGGGCGAGTAACGTCTACGCGATATGTAGGTATTTCTAATAATAACGCTTCATTAGTTTCTTCTAATATATTTATTTCTAATGATTTGACTATTAGTTTTATTTTTTCTTGTCCTATTTTTTTGCCAATCAAACGGTCTACTTCTTTATATTCCAGATTTATTTTACAAGGTTCAAAGATGCGAGCTGCAACATCTATTATGTCTGAAGATATTTGTCCGTTAGCAACTTCTTTGATAAGCATTGCCGCACGTTTCAATGTATTTACAGTATCGTTTGCATCTACTCCTCGTTCAAATCGGAATGAAGAGTCTGTGCTTAAGCCATGTCGTTTAGCAGTTTTGCGTATAAATACCGGATTAAAATAAGCACATTCTAAGAAAATATTAGTTGTTTTTTCGCTGACCCCTGAATCTATCCCTCCGAAGATGCCTCCAATACACATTCCTTCTGTTTGATTGCATATCATCAGGTCTAAGTTAGATAACTTTCGTTCTTGATTGTCAAGTGTGCGAAAGAGAGTATTGTCGGCTAAGTTTTTTACAATGACCTTTTTTCCGGTAATCTTATCGGCATCAAAAGCATGTAGCGGATGTCCTATTTCGTGAAGAATATAATTAGTTATATCAACTACGTTATTTATAGATTTTTGTCCTATTGCATTTAATTTATTTTTTAACCATGCCGGTGACTCTTTTATCTGCACATTGGAAATAGTAATTCCGGCATATCTTGGACAAGCTTCGGTATTTTCTACAATTACATCTATGCAATTGTCGGTGTTATCTATTTTGAAATTGTCTGTCTTGGGGTAGTTTAATGCGACATTTTTATGTCCATTAGTTTTCAAAAAGGCGAACAAATCTCTTGCTACTCCATAGTGCGAGGCGGCATCTATCCTGTTTGGAGTTAATCCAATTTCAAAAATAATGTCAGTATATACGTTAAAATAATCTTTAGCAGATGTTCCTATTTTAGTATCTGTCGGCAATACAATAATACCGTCATGACTATTTCCTACTCCGATTTCGTCTTCGGCACAAATCATGCCTTCGGAATTAGAACCGCGAATTTTGGATTTTTTTATAGTCCATGGTTCCTCGTTATTGTATAATGTAGTGCCTACGGTTGCGACTATGACTTTTTGTCCGGCGGCGACATTTGGCGCTCCACAAACTATATCAAGTAGTTTGGCTGCACCTATGTTTACCGTTGTAACACTTAGCTTGTCGGCATCCGGATGCTTAGCGCATGTGACGACCTCTCCCACGACAAGTCCTTGTAATCCCCCTTTGATAGATTGATACTCTTCTATATGTTCTACTTCTAAACCTATACTCGTTAAAATCTTAGCCACTTCTAAGTGTGGAATGTCTATATTTATATATTCTTTTAGCCAGTTGTAAGAAATTTTCATCGGATTCTTTTTTTTGTTTTATTATTAATGCAAAAGTAAAAATTTTTAAGAAAAATAATATTTAATAGAAAAAAATTGTTTTATTTTTATTTATAAAATATTGTTATCATGAAAATTTTATCATTTAGTTTTTTTATAAGAATGGATGTAACTATTTAGCACTTAAATTTATTGATAATCAATATCTTTTTCAAATTCATGCAATATTTTTTGCAAATTAACGTAAAGAATTTTATTGATTATCAAATCTTTGCGAAACTCTGCGTTTTTTAACTTTGCGGAACTCTGCGAGAAAAAGTATTGATATTCAATACATTAATAGGTGCTAAATAGTTACGAATGGATTTATATATTAATTCCAAATTTAATTATCTAAAATCCAGTCTTTTAGTTCATTATCAATTAGTTCCATCTGATGAATAGTAAAATTTAGAACTTTCACTATATTTTCTACATTTACTATTTCTTCTATGGTTAATTCTTTGTTTTTGCGGTCTTTCAAATATTTATCTAACACTTGATAACCGCCGATTTGAAAATTGTAAACCGTCTCAGAAACGGCTTCAAAATATTGAGAAGCATTGATATAAAGTTTATTGTTTACAAGTTCAGGTTTTGCAACTATTCTGTCACCTTCACCTCTGAAATTTCCTAAAAAATTATATTCTTCGTTGCGCGGTATATCTTTGAGTAAGTGTGTTTTAACGAGTTCTTCGCCAAGTTTTGATAAGGTTTCAAATTTTGATAACGAATCTACAAACGGAATACGCGGAAAATCCATTTTTAGAAATTCTGCATATTTTTCGCGGTATGCTCTGCCATGTAAAACTGCATAGATATAATAAAAAATCGCTTCCGGGGTTGGCTCATAATTAGCGGATTGCGAGATATTCTTCGTCTTGAATTCCATTTTTTTGAGCTCTATTTGCGTTTTGAGTTCTTCTTTTATTTGTTTGTGAGCATTTAGTAATTCTAAACTTAGATTATTTTTTTGTAGCGAAATAATAGTTTTATCTGTCTGTTTCAACTGTTTTTCTAATTCTTTCAATACTTTTTCTATATACAAAAGTTCATTTTTATCAACCTGTTTTGCCGAGTATTTTGTTTTGATAAAATTGCGGAATTGTTCGGTAAAGTTGTCTTTTTTGTCGTCTTCTTTAAATAAATAGTTTGTAGCGTAGCCATTTCCATTACCGTTGTAGCGGTAGAGGGGAGCTAGTGACGAACTTCCTGAAAATAAAGAATTAGCATCAATCAATTTATCTGAAACAAAAACATGAGTATAAGGAATATCTTTTTTATATGCAAAACGGACAAAAATTAGTCCCAAATTATCTTTATCAAAATGTTTCATGACATTTTGTCGTGGCATGCAGTGAAATCCACAGGTATTACCGGTATAATAAGAATAACGAACATCAAAAGGTCTGTAATTTATTGCTCTTATTTTACTTTCATCAATCCTTAATAAGTCTTTTTCTTTTATAAAATTATTTCTCAAATCTTCTTGCGCCCATGTAACCTTCCAGTCTCTTGTGTCGTTACCTAAATCATATTTTTGTCGGGCTTCGTATTCCGATAATTTTATAAAATCATATAGTGTTGTTTTTAAAGTTTTTATGTCATAAAGCATAGTAAGTTTATCTCGTGCCGTAACGATACCTACACTATTTACCTCAAAAATATCTTTTATACTCCAGAACTTTTCGTAAACGGCTCGCACATCTTGATTTTGCGGAACGAACAAATAAAACGGCGAATTAGGGTTTAATTCTTTATATACTAATGTTTTAAAAGAATTTTCTTTACACATTAGAAATTTTGTCCGGCGACTGCCAAAAAAATCTGCATGAAAGACACCTTTTTTTAGTCCCTTCTTTTTAATCATTAACGAGATGCTGACACCTTGTTGAATATCAAACACATTTTCATCTTTTGAACCATCCGGAGTGGACTCTTTTTTCTTTGAATTACCATGTAAATCAATAAAATACAATTGGTCAAACGAGTTGATTAAACTCTGACGCATCCCTCTAAAAGTGGGATTGTCTAAAAATGAATGATTTGTAATTATGCCAACCACTCCTTCCTCTACGCTGTCAATTTTATCTTGAGCAAAACGAATGAATTTAACATAATCATCTTGTAACCATTTGCTATTTTGTTCTTTAAGTGGTTTGCCATCTAATTGAAAATAATCTTTTATTTTGTTACTTATCCATTTACTTGTATTTTTGGAATGTCCCGAATAAGGCGGATTACCCGTTATTACTAAAATCGGTTTATCTTTTATTTCTTGTGCAGCGCGTGTCTCTTTGGAGAGTTGAGGCATGAAAAGAACTTTTACCTGCTTGTCGGTAGGTTCTAAAGTGTTGGTCAAATAAACTTGCAAACGGTCACGGTCTTGAAATTTATAACCATTTTCTTTAAGAAATTGTGAAAGTTTTAGATGCGCAATTGTGTACGGCGCGATTAGATATTCAAAACCATAAATATTTTTTAATAAATGCTCTTTAATTATTAATTTTGACAAAGTTTCCGAATTTGACAAAATTTCCGAATTTGACAAAATTTCCGAATTTGACAAAATTTCCGAATTTGAAGAAGTTTTGTATTTATCTAAAATAATTTTAAAGACTTCCAACAAAAAAGTGCCTGTTCCTGTTGCAAAATCCAAAACAGTTACCTTCTCTTGCTCGGCTAAGCCATCATTGAGATTGAAAGTATTGATTAAAATTTCATCTACACTACGGACAATAAAACGCACTACCTCTTGCGGCGTGTAATAAACTCCCTTTGACTTCCTCAAATTATAATCGTATTCGGCAAGAAAAGTCTCGTAAAAATAAATATACGGGTCATCATAACTATCAGATAATTCATTTTGTTCCGAAAGTTTTTTGGTAAAGCTCATATTTTGTTTTAACTCGTGCCACTCAATATTGTTGATAATTGAAATTGTCTCGTCTATTATCCATTTTGTCTCTTTGTATTCGGGCAATTCTAATTCGTCAAGGAAGTTTAACAATTCTTTAATCAATTGAAAACTTGGCGGAATATAATATTTTGTATCTCGGATACTTATTTTTTTAGAATCAGCATTCAAGCCCGCAAGGAAAAAACCGTAAATAAGCATTTGCGCAAAAGCATCGGCAAACTCGGAGATGGTTAATTCAGCAAAGATATTGTCTTTAAAGGCGTTATAAAGTTGAAGCAATCTACTTTCTTGCTCGTTTTCTTGGTCTTGTCGTTTTAATTCTTCATGGATAAAATCTTTCAAATTTTTGCAACGAACAGCCAACAAGATAGCCAGATGTTCGGGAGTAGAGATTTTTTCGGGAACTTGCGAGAAAAAATTTAATAACAAATTCTCCAACTTCTCTGGTTCTAACTTTGCCAAAGTTGCAGATGCGTCTTTTAACCAGATGAACTCGGTATAATTTGTAATTATAAGATTTTTAGATAGTTCAGTATATTTTTTTATCTGTTCGGTTTTTAAAATTTTCTCCAGATTTTCGCCTAATTTTTTTGTCTCTATATAACCGAGCATGGAGTCGTTGTGCGAGATGCGAAAATCGGGAACACCAAAATGTCCTATCCGTTTGCCTTCTTGCAACACTTTGAATGCCGGTAAATTGGCTTCTTGTATAAATTCATTAATAAAATTTTCAAAAATAGTGCGTAACGATGCTTCCGAAGATAAGGAAATATCAACTTTTTCGAGGGCGGCGATGTAGTTTGTAGTTGCTTGCATAATTGAAGGTAAAGTATAAAAATAATTTTAATAGTTACTTAAAAGTTAATTGGCTTATTTTAAAAGACGTTAAAAAATGAGAACTTCCTTATTAACTGTTATTTAGCAAAAAACCTCATAAAGATTAGAACTTTATGAGGTTAATTTTGTGGAGCTGCGGGGGGTCGAACCCCGGTCCAAATAAGCGACCAATCTGTTTTCTACATGCTTATCTTTTTATTGTTTTTCGAAAAAGCCCCGAGAAGAAGCACCCCGAACTTTTCTTAGTTGTGTATAATTTCACTTGCGAACCACAACAGTCACAAGCTAGCTCGTAATTAACTGCACCTCGTTGCAACACGGAAACAAGCTTTACCTTGTCACTGAGATGTCTCGTTCCAGTACCTTGTACCGGAATTAAGCTTAGATCTAACTATAGATTAAGCAGCAAGAGCATAATCATAAGATTCGCCATTTATAATTGTGTAACTTAATTTACGGGGTATGTTACCTAAACCGACATGCTTACAAACCAACCTACAAACTGTCAATACCAAGTCAGCCCCTTATTTGATTCGTTTTGTTAGTGCAAAGATAAAACATTAATAATTAAAAAAAAAATATTTTAACAAATATTTTTCAATAAAATATTTTTTTTATTTCAATATAAGTTATATTAGTAATTTCAAATATAAAAAGAATATCTTGATGCAAAAAATATTACAAAAAATATTGACTTGTTGGCTGTTATTGTATGGAATAAATGGCTTAGCACAAATAAAATTAGCAAGTTATGAGTTCAAAAAAGTTGACCGCGGTTTTACTTTTGGCATAAACCGAAGCGGATTTACAATGCAACTTGTTAATAATTACCAGTCGGATTCTATTTATGCTATAGTAAACACTCCCAAAATGGGTTTGGAGTTCGGATTGATTTTTAGTTATCGCTTTTACAAATCACATAAATTGTCTATGACGCCAATGTTAAGCTTTGCTATGTCGGAGCTCAACTATTACACAAAGACTGATTCTACAGTCAAAAATAATTTGTTAATTACCGACTTTGTTTATATACAGAATATTATATCCGTAAAAATATATTCCAAAAGAGTTAATAATTCTAAAACCTATTTACTTTTGGCGTGCATTCCTAAATATGGCTACAAAGCCGATGCTAAGTATTATGAAAATAAATGGAAAGGGACAATATATCCGTACACGATGTTATTCAAAAAATTTGACTTGTCATACGAAATAGGAGCAGGATATACGTGGCTTGGCGTAAATAACAAATTATCGGTAGAAATAAGTTTTTCTACCGGACTAAGAAATATCTTAATAAAAGATGCTAACGAGTTTACAAAGATGATTAACTCGCTAAATACAAAGAGTTTAACTATGCGATTTTATTTAGAATGAAACAAATTTGTCTCTCAAAAAAGATTTTTTTCTTGATTTTTTTTCTTTTTACAATACAACTCAACGCACAAATATTGACAAATCAACGGCTCAAATATCTAACTTCAAATTTGACTCCTATTAAATTTGATACTATAAGTATATTAAATAATTCGTTGATAATTAGCGATTTAAACAACAATATTATTGATATAAGTCGCTATAAAATAGATTATCAAAATTCTACAATTATATTTAATGACTCTACAATAGGAGATGTAAAAATAATGTATAAAGTAGCGGACATCAATTATGCTAAAAAATTTTACCACAAAGACACTAATTTAATCGTCCCAAAAACAAAAGACCTGTCCCAAAATAAATATATTATTGACAGCAAAAATAATTTTCAGCTCATAGAAGAAGATAATTTATCTAAAGAAGGAAGCATAGCAAGAGCTGTAAATGTTGGAAACAATCAAGACTTGTCATTAGACTCGGAATTGTCATTGAAAATGAACGGCGAAATAGCAAAAGATATACTGATAAAAGCTAATATCTCGGATGAAAATCTGCCTATACAATCTGAAGGCAACACCACACAAATACAAGAGTTTGATAATGTGTATATAGAACTCTACAATAATTCTAATGCCTTGAAAATAGGAGATATAGATATTAATAATAAGGATAATTTTTTTATGCAATTTGAGAAGAAGGTAAAAGGAATTGATATGAAAATAGCTAATACTTCGCCTAATTTATTGTGTGACAGCATTGCTATAGAATTTGCCGGTGCCATTTCTAAAGGGATATTTTACAAATATTTTTTACAAGTACAAGAAGCTAATCAGGGTCCTTACAAGTTGCAGGGAAAAGATGCCGAAGGATATATAATTATACTTGCCGGCACTGAAAGAGTTTATATAGACGGCGTACTTGTCCAAAGAGGTGAAAATCAAGAATATACCATAGATTATAATACCGCCGAGATAACTTTTACTGCAAAACAGCCAATTACAAAAGATAAAAGAATTAGTGTAGAATTTCAATATGCACAGCGATTTTATCCGCGTTTTATGTTCTTCAATACGTATAATTTTTATAAAAAAAAGAATAAGATTTCATTACAAATATATACAGAAAAAGATGCCAAAAATCAACCGCTTCAAATAGAGATGACCGAAGCACAAAAAAAAATATTGTCTGACATAGGAGATAATATCAACTTAGCTTTTGCACAAAATGTTGATAGTGTGGCTTTTAATTCGGAACAAATATTGTACAGAAAAACGGACACAATAGTCAATAATATTATTTACAAAGATATTTACGTACATTCTACGAGTCCACAGTCGGCATTTTATTTGGTATCTTTTAGCTATGTAGGCGAAAATATGGGGAGCTATGTGCAGGAGATGGTCAATGCAAATGGACGAGTATTTAAGTGGACTGCTCCTGTGAACAATATTTTACAAGGTAATTATGAAGCGATAATTAAATTAGTCGCACCAATTAGTCGCAATATAGTTTCGCTTAACGGCGAATATGTGGACACGAACCGATACACAATTAATTATAACATAACGACTTCTAAATACGACATCAATAATTTCGCTAAAATAGACAAAAATAATGATAAAGGTCTGGCAACAAAGTTTTATTTTAATAAATATTTGACAGCAGATAACACCAAGAAACGATATTTTCTCTTTGAGTTGGAATATAATTATATTCACAAAAATTTTGTAGCACTTGAGACGTTGCGCGAAGTGGAATTTGACCGTCAGTGGAACATTTCTAATATTATTGAAAAACAGTCAGACAATTTTATCAAAACCACATTAATTTACAAGAAGAAAGAAAATGAAATAAAATATAATTTTGCCTTTTTAAATAAGCACGATTTTTATAACGGCTACAAAAATAATGTTTATATCAACTTGAAATATCAGAAAACAACGTGGAGCAGTGAGACTGACTATTTATTTTCTAAAAGTAAAGCAGAAAATACCGATTATATAAAAAATATTTGCACGATAAAACGAAATTTTTATTTCTTAAATCTTGGCAGTGAATTTTATAATGAATTGAATTATAAATATTTGACAATAAAGGACTCGTTAAGCAGTGGCAGTTTTCGTTTTGAACAGTACAAACTTTTTTTACAAAACAAAGACTCCAGCAAATATAATTTTTACACTAATTATATATACCGCACCGATTATGCAGCGGCGGCGAATAGATTTGTTTTGATCTCGTATTCTAATGATTATAATTTTGGAGTAAAAAATTCTACGCATAAGAAATTGAATTTCAACTTGTTCACAAATTTTAGACAGCTTGAAATAGCGGATACTGTCTTATCTTCTTTTTTGCCGGAGAACACGTTAACGTCTTTTGCCGATTGCAGCATACGATTTTTTAAGTCCTCGCTTGTTTCGTATATCAGCATGGAAACAAGTAGCGGACAAGAACAAAAAAAGGAGATAATATACGTTCAGGTAAATGCAGGAGATGGACTTTATAAGTGGATAGATTATAATAACAACAATATCAATGAGATAGATGAATTTGAAATAGCTAATTTTACGGATGAGGCAAATTATATACGAATTTTCAGACAATCAAATAATTATATCAAAACGTATAAGAATAAATTTATTTATACTTTAACGCTTTCCCCGAAGATAGATACTGTGAGTAAATTTTATTTTTTATCTAAGATAAACAATATGTTTTCGTACAGCTTAGACGAAAAAAGTAAACAACGAAAAATGTTTTTTAGTAAAAATACGGATAATTTTGTTGTTGATATGAATCATATTATTATGAACACATTGATTATTAATAAATCAGGAAACTTAAAGGCAGATTATGTATATCAATATCAAAAAAATAAACTCTTGTTGTTGAACGGAATTGAGAGCCGACAAAATATTTTTCATAAGCCGAGTGGTTATTTTAATTGTAATGAGTATTTAGAGTTGTCTGCGAGTTGTCAATGGGGAAAAAATATATATGAACATCAGTTTTTTACTGCGAAAAATTATGTAATAGATTATATTACAAGCGAATTTACTATCACCAATAAAATTATGTCTTACAAGATAGATATAAAATATATTTACACAGAAAAGTACAATCTTTTGGGCGAAGAAAAATCTTTTCAGAATAATTTTGGAATAGCGGCTTCTTCTATATTGAAAAATAGTTCCGAGTTAGCGTTGAATATCAACTATATAAAGTTGAGTTACAATTCTGATATGAATACGTCTCTGTCTTACATAATATTAGACGGACTGCAAAGCGGCAACAATTTTACGTGGAGTATGAGTTTTAATAAAGATATTATCAACAACTTACAAATGAGCATATTGTATTCTGGTCGTTACATGGAGAAGTCGCGGATAGTTCATAGCGGCAGTTTTAAGTTTGTGATAATAATATAGAATAAGGAGAATGTTAATGCTAATAATTTTAGTTTTTTTTTAGCGTCTTCGTAGAATTGATTGTTAATTATACTCAAAACGTTTATAATTTTAACTTTTATTCTTATCTAATGTTTCATAACGGCAAGTTTGCCAAAGTTGAAAACTTTGGCAAACTTGCCGTTTATAGTATAGTTATCCGCAAAGGAACGAGCTACAAAGTCAAAATTATACCATTGATGCTAAGCAAAAAAAAGCCCCGACAATGTCGGGGCTTGATGTTTTATTGCAATACTACATATTAACTATTTTTTTAGATTCCACTCCGTTGTCGGTATAAACTTTCAATACGTAAGTACCTTTTGGATAGTTTTTCATATCAATAGTTTTTACTTCGGCTTGATTTTCTATGCTAATCATTAAAGTACCAGTAATAGAATATAATTCAACTTTATTACCATCAGTAATATTTAATATATCAGTTACAGGATTAGGGAAGACTTTTATAGTTGGCTTATTAACCTTAACTACACCTGTGGTTACCCAATTAGACATGTCAAAACCATTCAAATAATAGTGAGTTTCATATGCCGCAACTGCGTCTGGAGTATCCATATTTATACTAGGTACCACTATAGGAAAATCAAATACTCCATCTTTTTCTATTACGATAGGAGAAATTTGAGGGAAATACATCAAACCATCAGCATCTGTTCCAGCAGTAATATTAACTACTTCCGGCATCATAACGCCTTCTCCTAAATCATTAATAGCATAACCGTTTACAATAATATTTGGTGCTTTATTCAAATTTGCTTCATTACCAGCTGTTCCATCTATAAAGTAAAATACATTATTTCCTGAAGGTGAACGAGAAATAGATGGATGTAAATAGGTACTTATTTTGTTAGTTGCGTCATATTCCCATGCTTCACTAATTAAAGGGTGTACATATCTTACTTCCCAATCATTACCGTCAGATGTAATAAAGTCAACATAATGAGTAGCCGCTAACCATCCTCCGCCTTCCATTTCTAAGAAGTCTTGAAAAACCATACCAAAATTTTCTGAACCAGAACAAACAGCTCCTAATATATGAAGCTTACCTTGTGCATCAACTGTTACATCCATTTCATACAAATAAGGTCTTTGAACTTGACCGTCTGCAGCATGAATATAAGGGTTTGTACCTACTCCGTCAAACATAGCGATAAAATTGTCCCATGTAAAATTAGGAAGTTTTGACCAGTTAGCACCACCGTCTAAAGATTTCCATACTTTTGGAGTAGGTATTTTTAAAGGATCTTCAGCTTCTACAGCAGATCCAACAGCATAAACGATATTACCATCAGTAGGGTGTACTGCTACTTCATAAGAACCACCTATTTTTTTGCCACCTTCTATATAATTTGTAGGTTTTATAGTAGTCGAAATTTGCCAAGCTATCTTGCTTCCGTTCCAAGTACCTTTGTTTATATAAAATTCAGTATAATTAGCTGCGTTACTTTCTGCAATATAGTTTGATGATGCAGACCATACTACTCCGTCTGGTCCACAAATAATTCCAGATGGATGCCAATCAGTACCTGCACCGTTTACTGTTCCGTAAAATTCATTAGTAACAGGGGTTTCTGCTATAGTTGCATCTACTTGATATAAATGCCCCCAGTTTGCACCCGGTATTAAAGCAGGTCCATTAGCAACGATTCTTGCATTTGCTACATTGGTATTACCGGCAGGATTGTAAAGAGTCATGCCAGGGTATCTACATTTATAACCATTTAAAGCGGTATTTATAGTAGTGGCTGTTGTAACCCAAGTATAACCACCGTCTGTAGAATAATCCACGTTCAGAGCATTACCATCAGTAAAACCTCTTCTTACAAAAGCAACAGTATTAAGCTCCGGAGAATATGCTACTTGGTGAAAACCATTAGACATAATACCGTACACATTGATAGAACCTCCAAGTACTGCTACTCCAAAATCTTTAGCTGAATTATAAGGTATTCCTCCTCCTACTTCATTTCCTTCAGCACTCCATTCTTTTTGCTTAGCACTAACTTCTTTCACAGAAGAAGTTTTAACTTGTGCATACGAAAACACTGCGAACACAGTCGCAACAAACAACAATGTAAACTTTCTCATATTAATTAACTTTAATAAAAATATTAATAATAACTTTTCTAATCGCAAATTTAATAATAAAAAATAAAAAATAAAAAATAAAGACGATTTTTTTATTAGTAAGTACCATTTTTTTTAATGGTACTTGATAAAAAAACTATTGTCCAAATTCTTTATCCCAATAATCATCTTCAAACCCGTTACATCTTACTCCTGCACTATAAAAAGTACGTTCTAAAACTTTATCGGCATTGTAAATAGTAACTTTAAAAATAATACTATCTTGTGTGGGCCATTCTTTAACTTCCACTTTACTCTGCTCAATTGTAACATATTTTAGAACAGGCGATGGTGCTACTGCCCCTGTTGGAATGTTTGAGTTCATTGAACAGTTAAAGCTGAGTCTCGCTATGTCATATTGAGTTTTTACTCTGTAACTGTTATTGTATGTGGCAGATGTTTGCATATTATTTATCCACACATATTTATCTGCCTCAATGGAAGCATTAAATATATCTAAGTAATAATAATCACTGGTAGCTACCCACTTATCGTCATAATCTTTAACATAATAAGCTCCACAAATAGGGTAGGCAGCAGAATATTCAACTTCATATTCCTTGTAAGTATTGCAAGCGTACAATAACGTCATTGCTAATACGATAAAACTATATAACAATTTTTTCATTTCAAATCTATTTTAATATTCAAATTTATTATACAAATAACAGTTTATTGTTTTTTCCACGTCATTGTAGAATTAGTAACCACTCCTGCCTCAGTTGTTTTTTTAATTGAAAAAACTATAGTCGGAGAATTTGTGGTAGGTTTGTAAACAGCTGTTCCTTCAAAATAAGCGTTTGCAGCGGTAGAAAAAGTCCTTGCTATTACAAAAGTATTATTTCCTAAGTCTCCAATGGTAACCGGCACCGTCTCAGGATTAGCCCATATATTTCCAACATTGTAAAAATACTTAGTAGTGGCAGAAATCTCCATAAAAGTACCAAGTCCTTTTTTATAAGTTCCTGCTATGCTTGGCGATTCAGCTATTGATTGGTCTCTAACAAAAACGCTTCTATATTTACTAACTTTATAGTCGTATTTATTAGTAGCAATATACTCTATGGTATATATACCTTGTTTAGATACGTCTAAGTCAGTTTTTATTTCTACATTGGCGTTCAAATCGTCTTTACCTTCTTCTACTTCACTTGCATGATATCCTGGGTCGTTCCATGTTTTACCAAATTCCCACAACAGAGTTTCTTCACCTTCAAGAACTATGATTGGCATTGTGCAAGTGTCCGAGACATAAATAGGGTCATTGTCAAACCACGAGGCGCAGCTGCTAAGATACATTACAGCTGTTATAAATATAGTAAATATACCTAAATTTTTAAATTTCATAATTAATATAATTTTAATAAATTGTTAATAAATAGGTGTTACATCCCACCATACTTTGTCATAAATCTTCTTTGCTTTGTAAGCTTCTGGAGTATTTGCTCGCGTTGACTCAGAGTTAGGACACATGAAACGTCTTGGATATCTATTTGTCGTGATATTTAGAATTGCTGGAGTAAAACGTCCTCTTTGTTGTTCATAGGTAAGGAGTTTGAACTCTTCACTTGTAGGTAACATACTCAATTCTTCAGGTATATCAGTTCTGTTATGTTCTAAGAATGCTTCTAAACCTTGTATATTAGCCATTGCCACCCATTTTTGCATCCATATAAGTTTTCTTCTTTCTTTGTCATTTTGAGCCAAAGACCATTTAGCATATCCTGCATCACCTATAACGGCGGCAGCATCATTTTGCGTTAACCCTAACCTTACAAAGGCAGCAATTACTCCATCTTCATAGTGTTTTTGAGCTAATGCTATGTCGTACCATGCTTCAGTTAAATATGCTTCGGCAAGCATAAAGTTAACCTCTGATGCAGTGAAATAATATACAGGATCATTAAATCTTAAAATAGGAGAAGCCAAATAAGCACTATTGTTAGTGTATGAAGCATTAAAATAGTCTCCCTGATATAGAACTGTATAATTACCATTAGAAACTCCAGGTAAATTTTGAGAAGGGAGATTGCAAAGTTTAGCTACTCGTGGGTCTCTAACTTTGTGTACTGCATCAAAATCATCTATCAAGTAAGAGAGCAAAGTTCTACTCATTGTAAGATTAGAAGTGAACTGTACTGCACCCAACGAATATATAGGATTTCTTTTATTCGATTGGTCAGAATAGACAGCGAAAGAAGCATCTACACCTAAAAAATCAGCGTCTTTCATATTTTTTAATCCATCTATGGCAACGTTTTGTCTTACGTTTATTTGTCTTAGATAAAGTTTCAACTTCATCGTATTTGCAAATTGTCTCCATTTATTTTTGTCTCCCCCAAATAAGAGGTCTGCAGTTTGTAATTCATCATATACTACATTTCCGAGATTTTTACTTAGAGCAAAATCTAATCGTGCAACTAAGCTGTCATAGATGAGCGTTCCTTTATCAAATTTAGGAGCAATAAAACCTTCATCTCCTCGTAGTGCTTCTATAAATGGTATTTCGTCCCATAAATCTACGAGCATTTGAAAATAATATGCCTCCAAACTTGTAGCAATCAAATAATAAGTCCAGTTTTGTTCCTTAGCCGCCCATTCCTTAATGTATTTCAAGTCATTAAGTCCTGTATAATATATTGATTGATAACCACTACCGTCGAAATCGGAACCGTCTATTTCCCATCTGTCTGTACCTCTAAATTGTACACCTCCCGTTCCTTGTGTCCAATGCTGCGCCCAATATTCTCCATACATTTCTCCAAAACCATGCAAAGCATGTTGTGGCACGACCATTGTAGCTGGTAATACCAAATCTACCGGCGCCTCTGACAATGAGTTCGGACTCTTATTTATGTCTAAAAACTTTTCACATCCAGCTATAAAAAATATTATCGTCAGTGACAACAATGATATAACAAATTTCTTCATTTTTTATAATAATTTATAAATTAATAATAAGATTAAAAAGTAAATTTGATACTTCCGCCTATACTTCTAATAGAAGGCGTATTTCCCCATTCTCCAAAATCAGCACCGAGGTCATTACCAAACGAAGTAGCTTCAGGGTCAATAAACATATTTTCAGCCGGTGTCCAAAGTAGTAGATTTCTTCCTATCAAAGAAAAATCCATCGAGCCAAAGAAAGTTTTTTTCAAATATCTCTTAGGCAAAGAATAAGATACTGTAACATCTCTCAACTTAATAAAAGATTTATCAAGAAATTGAAATTCTTCTATTCTTGTTCCACCATTGCCCCAGTATTCGTGCAATGTACCGCCGGCGTTACTTATATGGGTAGTATTTTCTTGATATCCTACCACATTTTGATTAGCATCAAGGATTTCTATAACAGAATTAGGAACGATGAAAGGTTGACGGTCGTTGTATAAGGTAACTTTATTGGTACCACTAAAATAAGTCATGTCGGCAGTTCTAGAAAACATTAAACCACCTTGACGAATATCTATACTCATTTTTATGTTCCAGTTTTTGTATATAGTAGCAGCAATACTACCACCTGTCATATAATCATATTGAGAATCACCTATTATTACATCTTTAGATTCATCTTCTATCGGCTTACCTGTATTATCTACAATATAATAGCCATAGTAAGGCGAAGCTTCATCTTCTACTTTTCTTGGCGGATTGATAACAAATACTCCAAGCGGGAGATCACCTATGTCATTACCTTCTTCATCAACCTTAACAATACAATTGTAATAAGTCTCGCCGAAAGGTGTCATATTATATATTTTTTGATTTTTTACTTCATCATAATAAGAATCCGGCAATGTCAAAAGCTTGTTTATATTCTTAGTATAATTAAAAGATAAGTCAAGTACAAAATTAGGTTTCTTTATAGGGGTCACAGTTACCAAAATTTCTAATCCTTGATTGGTTATTTCGCCGAAATTAACAACTTGTCCGGTATATCCGGTTGAACCTGGTAGGTCTGCAGAAAAAATGAGGTCGGTAACCAGACTCTTGTAAACCGCTGCATCCAATGTTATCATGCCATTGAAAAATCTTAAATCCAATCCAATTTCTGTCTCTGTTTTAAATTCCGGACTTAAATTAGCATTTCCTATTCTGTTACCAACCGAATAAGCGTTAATACCATTTGTTATAGGAAAACTGAGACCTGTACCTTGGCTGTAGTAGCTCGGATATGACGCTCTGCTAAAAGTAGAGTAAACCAAATAAGGCCAAGCATCTTTACCAACTTTTCCCCATCCTGTACGTATTTTACCAAAAGTAAGTATATTATTTTTTGGCAATAATTCTGTGAAAACAAATCCCAAGCTTACTCCTGGATATCCGAAATTATTATTTTTCTTAGGTAATGTAGATGACCAGTCACGTCGGTATGATGCAGTTAAATATAGCATACCCAAGAATGAAGCATCAGCATTTATGTAAGCTCCTACAAGTCGTTTTAAAGAATTACTTTCATATACCGCAGGAGTGCTACCGCTATTTGATAAATTATAAAATCCGGGTACATTCAAACCTATTACTTCAGCATAATTATATTGCGATGCTTCTTGATATATATTATTTCCTGCCATCAAACTAATGTCGAATTTATCCCATGATTGCGTATAGTTTATAATAAAATCAGAATTAACAAGTTTATCACTTGTGTTAGTTTCATCTACCGAACCTTCATTTGCCATAGTTGCTCCTTCGTTCATTCCTCCTAACTCTATTATAGGACTGTGCTGATGTAAATAGTCATTACTTACATCGGTACCAATTCTCCAGAAGGCAGACAAATAATCACTGAAAGTATAACCAACTTTAACATTCCCAAAAACTCTTTCCGAATTATTACCATTTCCAAATTCGTTAAGAACGTAATAAGGATTTAAAGCATAATTATTGTAAAAATTGTCAAGATTGTGATGCATAGAATTATAATCAGAAAGTTCAGATAAAGATATGTCACGAGGAGTTTGTAATATTTGATTATAAACACTAGATTCGCCTTGTCCAGTCATTACATAACGTGACCTTTTGTTTACATAGTTCATTGAACCATCAATACTAAAATTGTTAGTTAGTTTAGCAGAACCACGTATAGCCAAATTATTTCTGCTATAAAAGTCTGATTTTGAAGGCATTATACCATCTGCATATATGTTAGAATATGAAGCATAAAAAGATGTATTATCTTTTCCTCCCGCGAAAGAGACAGAGTTGTTGTAAGTAGCTCCTACATCAAAAAAATCTCTCACATTATTAGGCAATGCTTCATAAGGTTTTATCAATCTTTTGCCATCTATTCGGTATCCCCAATATCTCATTGCGCCATCAAATTTTGGTCCCCAACTTGTGTTTTCACGTATATCTCTCTTGCCAAAAAATCCTTGTCCATATTCATTCTGCCAATCCGGTAAACGTAACGGTGTGTCAAAATTAACTGCCGAAGCAACACTAACTTCCAATCCCGACTTATCTAATCCCGATTTAGTAGTAATGATAATAACGCCATTTGCTGCACGCGAACCATAAAGTGCTACTCCCGCTGCACCTTTCAATACAGTCATGGAGGATATATCCTCAGGATTAATATCATTAGCACCGTTTCCAAAGTCTGTTCCACCATTGATGTTATCACTACCACTTTGGGCATTATTGATAGGTACCCCATCAATGACAAATAAAGGTTGGTTACTTCCATTTACGGATGTAAATCCCCGCATGATAACACGAGTGGATGAACCTGGAGCTCCGGATGCTTGAGTAATATTAACTCCCGCAATTTTGCCTTGTAAAGCATTTAGCGCACTTCTGTCACTCGTAGAGGTTAGCGCTTCATTATCTACTTGAGTAGCCGAGTAGCCGAGTTTTTTTGTATCGCGTTTGATCCCCAATGCTACAACAGCAATTTCCTCAATTACCTGGTCTGACGACCCCAGTGACACATTGATAACAGTTTGTCCTGCTATCGCTACTTCTTTTGTCTCCAACCCCACAAACGAAAAAATCAAAGTAGTAGAACTACTTGGAACATTCGTCAATGTGTACTTCCCGTCTAAATCAGTAATGGTTCCCTCTGTTGAACCTTTTACTCTTACTGTTGCTCCCGGAATACCAAAGTTATCTTCATCAAGCACCGTCCCTGAGATGTTGACTTGCGAAAATAACTGAGCCCCTAAGAACAGAAAGAATACAAACATTAATGTAATCTTCTTCATAAGAAATCTAATTTTAGTTAATGAACAATTTTTTAATTATTTTAACAGAGCCAAAGGTATATTTTTTTTTCTTTTTTGCAAAAGTTTAATTATTTTTAACATTTTTATTTATTCGTAGATACGTAAATACTTAAAAAGTTGCACGTTATAATTCTTATTTTTTTTCATGATTTTTTTCATATTTCTATAAATCGTTGATTATCAAATATTTTTTATTTAGCTTTTTTTTAAGATAAAAATAATTTTTTCTTAAACTAAAATATAAATAAAAAACGTTTAGCTTTGCGAAATATAATAATTAATCTTTTAATGTATTAAAATGAAACAAATAAATTTTTTTATCGTGTTTTTATTTGCAGTATTATTTTCTATGCAAAGTTTTTCTCAAAAGTTAGAAAAGAAAAATGCACGCAACAGTAAGGAGAATCCCACAATTGTCATCTCGCCGTTCATGTTAAGTTTTGAAAATGTAGTAGTAGGCGAAAGCTCACTAATTAAAAGCTACACCCTGACCGCTACTGCTCTCACCGAACCTGTCACTATTACTTGTTCAGAAGATTTTTACGTATCTTTGACCCAAATGGGTGAATTCTCACAAAGCATAACTGTACCTGCCTTAGGAGGTAATATCTTGAAAACTATTTATATATCTTTTAGACCATCAAAAGTGGGACTGATAACCGGTCTCATAGAGCATACCTCACTTGGAGCTACTACTCGCAATTTGATAGTCGGCGGCTCGGGGGTAGATGTATCTGTTCCAAATATCATTATCGCACCTCTTTTTATGAGCTTCACTGATAATCAAATAAATGAGAACTCTATAGAGCAAAATTTTTCTTTGCAAACAACACAGCTTACCGAAAATGTGTTCATCACTGCCCCAGATGGATTTTTAATAAGCACTACTTCTAATGCTAATTACGTGAGTTCGTTAGAATTAACTCCCGTAGATGGTGTGATAACAAAAACAATTTATGTAGTCTTTCATCCTACCGAAGTAAAAGCTTATGCAGGCAGTATATCGCTTAAAAGTACGGGAGCAGCTAACAAAAGTATAGCAGTATTAGGTAATGGAGTGGATAATTTTGCGCCACAAATCACTGTAACTCCAATGTTTTTAGACTTAGGCGAGATGCAAATTCCGATGCGTTCATTTGAAAAAACTTATCAAGTAGAAGCAGTTAACTTAAAAGAAAACATGACTTTAACTGCAAGCGCTAATTTTTTAATCGCTTCTACTTCCGACGGAGACTTTTCAAATACTTTAATTTTAACTCCCGACCTTGATGGAAATATTAGCACTACTATATATGTAGTATTTGAGCCAACAATGGTACAAACATACACAGGGTCAGTGACACATATCTCATTAGATGCTACTCAACGAACAATTTATTTAACCGGAGTAGGAATAGATATGTATGCTCCAGAGATAACCGTTCTGCCAGCATTTATAACTTTTCCGGCAACTTTACTAAATCAAACTTCCGAACCAAAACAGTACGAAATAAACGCTGTAAACTTAACCGAAGATTTAACTGTTACTGCTTCTGATGGCTTTGAAATATCTCAAAATCAAGTAGATTATGTTAATACATTAACTATTAATAATACCGGAACTATTAACACAATAGTATATATTCGGTTTAAACCTACTGCTGTGAATCTTTATTCCAATGTTATCCGCAATCAAAGTACGGGAATAACAAGTGACGTATATGTAAGCGGTGTAGGTGCAACCGATGCGGTTTATATTGTCGTGTTTAACATTACTGCCGAAGACGGTACCACTCCGTTTGAAAATGCTGAGATAATATTTAATGAACAAACATTGTATAGTGACAAAGATGGTATCGCAACTTTTGAAAATGTAAGTCCAGGTATATACAGTTACTCTGTGACTTTCAATGGGTTTGAGACAATCAATTCAACCACTGCTGTAATAGACCAAGATATATATATTTATGAACAATTAGTCGTCACAAGCATTTCGGATATCAATTTTGACAGTAACATAACCGTTAGCCCTAATCCTTCAAACGGGGTTTATTATATAAATACTAATGACCACAAAATATTAAATATCTCGGTGACAGATATATCAGGACGCGAAGTTTACAAAGGTAACAATAACGATGATAAAATAACACTTGACCTGAACAATCTTCCGGGCGGTATATATTTCTTAATTCTAAAAACCGAAGACAAGAGTTTTAGCACTAAGATAATAAAAAATAATAGATAGTAACTTTATTCTGCAAAGAATAATAAAATTGTAGCCGATACACGTTCAAAGGAAAAGAAGACAGAACAAAACTTCAACATTATTTAAGGTTCTTGAATGTTTTTTGTGGAATACATGATTTTTTAAGAAATTTGATTTTAAATTTTGCATAAACTTTTGATTATCAATTTCTCGCAGAGTTTTCTACAAAAATCATTCAAGAACCTTATTTTGTGAAAATATAATTTATTTTTTATTTGATAATTTATTTAAATTTTGTTATATTTGTCAAAAAATAAACCAATGGACACAATATTAAAAAATAAACCAATTTTAGAGAAGTTGGAATTAACCGATTCTGATGGTAAATATGTACATT
>DYQJ01000415.1 GCA_020719345.1 Draconibacterium orientale
CAATTATATAATTAATTGATATTCAAATAGTTACAAAATTTCTTACGAGGTCTGTTATTTATTTGGGAAAAAGGTATTTTAACTTTAGAATTGAAAAATCGCGTCTTGCCGAAAAACTGAGGCAAAAGGAAAAATACCAAATACGTGAGCAAAAATTAAAGGAAGATGCATTGATAGCCGAAAAAGAGATGCAACGACTTCGTAATGAGGCACTTAACCTCGAAATGATTCATAAAGAAAAGGAACTTGCCAATTCAACAATGCTGATAATCCAGAAAAATAATATTCTTGGCAAATTGCAAAACGATTTAAAGAATATCAATTCCACACTCGCAGAAGATGCAGTCAAAAAAAACTTAAATAGTTTGATTAAACGCATTGACAAAGAGATAGATAACGAAAAACAGTGGAATGTTTTCAACATGCACATCGAACAAGTTTATGAAGATATGTTCAAGAAACTGAAAGAAAATTACTCCGACCTAACTCCCCGCGAATTAAGTTTATGCGCTTACCTGAGAATGAATATTTCGAGCAAAGAAATAGCTGCACTCATGAATATCAGCACCCGCGGAGTTGAAATAAGTCGCTATCGTGTCCGCAAAAAACTCCATTTAGACCGCGAAGCAAATCTTACTGAATTTATGATAAATCTATGATAATGAGTGTTTTAACATTGTCATTCAGAGCGAAGTGAAGAACCCAAAAAGTTTGTCATTCTGAACGAAGCGAAGAACCCAAAATGTCTGTCATTCTGAGCAAAGCGAAGAATATCTTGACTCATGAGACAGCAAAAATAGTTTATCGGCGTTCCCAAAAAAAATAAGATGTTATGTTTGCTCCGGAAATTGTATATTCAATCAAACGCACCAAGTCGCAAAGTTGTAATATATTTATTATTAGCACTTTGCGTCATTGGGTGAAAATATTAAAAATGACTTTTCGGTGTTGACTCAACGCTTGCTTTTTCGTGCAACGGCAAAAGAAAAAAGTTAATAGAGGCAAATAATATGTTATTTGCCTTATTATCATTTATTTATAATTTTTCAATTTCATCAACCGATAATCCTGTTTTAATTTGTATGTCTTTAATTGAAATTCCACTATCTTTCAGCAGTTTTGCTAAATTGTATATTAATTTATCTTTTTCGTCTAAAGCCCTATCTTTTTCGTCTAAAACCCTATCTTTTTCGTCTAAAGCCCTATCTTTTTCGTCTAAAGCCCTATCTTTTTCGTCTAAAGCCCTATCTTTTTC
>DYQJ01000234.1 GCA_020719345.1 Draconibacterium orientale
TAAAAACGCAAAGTTTCGCAAAGAAGTGTAACCTAATAAATGAAACATGCCTAATAATTTATCATTTGAACGGCAATGAAAAAGCAAGCCAATTTATTGATAAATATTTCAATCAAATAGCAATAAGTACAATTACTTATATCGAAATTTTGTCTTTCGAATTTGATGATACAGAAATAGAAAACGAAGTACGAAATTTTTTGAAAAATTTGGAACTGTAATTTTTCCAGTGATAATACTTATCCTAATTTATATGAAAATATTAAACCATATAAGGCATATAATGCTTATATGTTCTTATATGCCTTATATGGTTCAAAAAATTTATCACTTAAAAATTTACACTACCAAATAATTTACCACAAAGGAATGAAAGTTTTTTTTCTTTCATATCTTTCATTCCTTTGTGGTACTTTTTAATTTTCAAACAACTTTTTAAAATCGGCAGATAATTTTTTCCAATCTATATCTTTTCGTTTGCTAAGTAGAGTTTCTATGCCTTCTATATAAGCATTTTTTAATAACATAAATTCGGTTTCTTTGTCTGCTGTAATAAACTCATTGTAAGGCAGATTAACTCCCAATTCAATAGTTTTGCTTTTGGTACGAAATTTTATAAAGTTTTCGGTTTTTCTATGTTTTTCAATATCCACAGCAATATAAACAAATACAATTTTTTCAATTTTATTTGTGTAATCCAAAAGATTTAATTTATCATTTAAAATATTTCTAAGTTCTAAAACACCATCAAATTTATTAATATCTGCAATATCAGTGCGTTCAGTAAATCCAAATTGTCTTATATTTATATTCATATTTTTATCTATCAATTTTATTTCCTGCGGGTCTTATTAATTTTATTTCTCTTTTTAAACACTCTGGTAGCGTTGGATAATTATAAATTTTTTCTTTTTCAATAATTAAACATTGTTGTTCTGTTCCTGTAAATTCAATATAAAATTGTAAATTAATCTCCTCTAAATTTCCATATCTATTATCTTCGCCAATACATGTTTTTCCGTATTTCCAAATTTCTCCTTTAAATAAAAATATTGTATTAGTATCTCCACAGTTATAACATAGAAAATAACCATTTTGAGTTGCTCGTAACGAATACACTTCGCAACTTTCATCTGTGTTAAACTTTTCTTTTACAGTTTTTTGTCTAATTTGTTCTATTTCTTTTTGCTTTTTCTGTTCTCTAAACTTCCAAAATTCATGAGTTCCAAAACTTACGAATGACAAAATTAATAAAATAATTAAAAAACGCCATCTTTTTTTCTTCTTTAGTGGAACTTCTTTTAAATCACTAATTAAATTCAAGTTTTCAGTATCAAAAGATGTTTTCGTTTTAAATATTTCTATTTTTTGTTCGGTTAGTTTTTTAGTTTTCATGTTTATAGTTTTTTAATGGGAACGCTGAACACGCGGATTAACGCTGATGCTCGCTGATTTTTTTTAATGTAAGAAAATCCGCGTGTTCCGCGTTGCTAATTTATTTTTCTCTTAAAAAATTAATATGCCAATTGTATTTATCTGATTTATAAATCTCTTTTAATTTTTCGTAAATAGGCAAAGCATTACCATAGTTTTGTTTTGATAATTCTAAATTTTCTAATTTCTCATAAATTTCTCCTAATTTAGCATACGAAACTCCCAAACCATACAACAAATTAATATTTTGCGGATTTTCATTTCTTAATTCGGCATCTTTCATAACCGCTTAAAAGTAGGTTACACTTTTTTCTTAGCGAAACTCTGCGAAAAACTCTGCGAGAAATTGATAATCAAATATTTCACGCAGAGTTTTGCAAAGAAATGTAACCTCCTCAAAATTTCTATTCGCTTTTGTTTTTGTACGGTGGCGGCGATTTCTTTTCGGTGTCCGTTGTCTCTAACTGCTTTAATATTATTTCTATGGCTTTGTTTAGCTGCTCGTCGTTCTGGTTAATGACCTCTACAGGATTGTTTTCTATTGTTATGTCCGGTTCTACTCCGTAACCTTCTATTATCCATTCTTTTCCATCTACGGAGTAAGGCGCAAATTCGGGTTT
The DNA here is from genome assembly GCA_020719345.1 of Draconibacterium orientale. Classification (GTDB taxonomy): domain Bacteria; phylum Bacteroidota; class Bacteroidia; order Bacteroidales; family DYQJ01; genus DYQJ01. The sequence goes on from DYQJ01000234.1 coordinate 2,055, forward strand.
TCGCAAATTTCCACCGTCCACAAAGTTGAGAGAGCCACGAATACCTACTACTCCTCCCCAGCTTCGTTTGCCTATTATTGTTCCCATCTTATAATATTTGAACTGATACGGGAAGAGGTCACCATCTGAAGCCGAGTATTCATTTATGAGCATGACCTTAGGTCCTACTATCATCTCTACCGGTTTGGTAGTAGGTTTGGGAACATTGCGGGAGATGTTATAAAAAACTAATTCCCGTTTGAGCCGCTCTATTATCATCGGCGAGACATTTCCTCCACCATTTCCACGGTCGTCAATTATCAGTCCTTGCTTATTTAGTTGGGGGTAAAAATATTCTACAAACTCGTTCAAACCTGCCGCCGACATGTCCGGAATATGCAAATATCCTATTTTGCCGTCAGTAGCTTTTGTCACTTTGTCTAAGTTGGTTTCTACCCAATTGTAATAATATAATTCGGCTTCGTCTTTTATTGGTGTCACAATAGTTAGCGTGGCACCTTTGTCGGAGGCAGTTGAATTGTGGAGTAGTTCGGTTTGTCTGTCTGCGGTATTTATTAATAGTTCGTAAATATTGTTCACTGTGTTGGTACTTACTCCGTTGATGGCAATAATATAATCTCCTTCTTTAATATTTACTCCTATTTCAGTTAGCGGTGAACGTAAATTTTTGCTCCAATTAGCACCTTTTAATATTTTTGTTATCTTAAAATATCCTGTATTTTTGTCTTTTTCAAATTTTGCTCCCAGCAGTCCCATGTAAATTTTGTCTATTTCTGTTGCATCTCCTCCTCCTACATAGGCATGTCCTACGTTTAGTTCGGCTATCATCTCACTCATCAGATATGTCAGGTCGTATCTGTGCTTCACATACGGCAACAGAACGGCATATTTAGTATGTATATCTTTCCAATTAACTCCATGCATGTTCGGGTCGTAGAAGAAGTCTCGCATTTGTCTCCATGTCTCGTCATAAATTTGTTTCCACTCTTTTTGATAGTCCACATTAACGGTCATGTCTTGCAAATTAATAGTTTGTTCAGTGTTAATTATTTCATTTAAAGGCATCTCCATGACCGAGTATTTTTTTGTTGATTTATTATAAATGAGCATTTTGTTTTGCGAATGCGACAATGTAAGATGAAGATTTTTTGCCAGAAGAATCTCTTTATTTTCTTTAAAATCAAAATAATAAGTAGTAGAATATGAATCATTAAAGCTTTGTCGGGAGTAATAAATTCTGTCTTTTGCGGTTATTAAGTTATAATAATTAGATGCAACATCGGTTAGCTGCACTATTCTATTTTCTATTCCGTCTAATTCAATATTTATTCCAGATGCGAGATTTATTTTTGTAGAGTCGGCATTTGTGCTGTTTACCACATCATTTTTTTGTGCTATCGGCGATGGCGTATTTTTGTGTAGAGTAACAATATATATATTTGTCATGTCTTTGTAAGCAGTGTTCCATTCCAGGTCGCTATAAATAGGTTTGAAATAGCGGTTAGAAGTAAAATATAAATATTTTCCGCAAGGACTGAAACGTGGACTTCCTGAGTGATACCAACCATCTGTTACTTGCGTAGTAATTTTATTATCAATATTATATAAACATATTTTATCATACGTATCTTGATTAGGGAGAGCAAAAGCTATCCAGCGGCTGTCCGGCGCCCATGCGAAATTAGTTATTTCTCCTTTGTCTGAGGTTGCGACTATTGTTTTTTGTTTTGTTGTTATGTCCACATATTGGAGATTGAGTTTTTTATCGTAGAACAATATTTTTTTGCTGTCCGGTGACCATTCTAACTTGAAATAATAAGTATCTGCTTTGTCGGTTATTTGTATAGGTGTTTCTGTGCCATCTTGTTTTTGAATATATATTTCAAATTCGGAGGAGGCATCAGATAAATATACTACATATTCTCCATTTGGTGACCATTTTACTTCTCGCTGATGACTCTCCGAAGATTTGGTCAGATTCTTTGTCACGCCGCTTTTTGTTGGTACGGTAAAAATATCGCCTCGTGCTGCGAAGACCAGACGTTCCCCTTTTGGTGCGATGTCATAATTTGTAATATACTCGGTTGCATCAACAATTTTACTGCGTGCCTGTGTGAAATCATTTTTTATTTTGACAGTAATTCGTTCGGTTTTGTTATTTGTGATGTCGTAGTAATGAAGCGCACCGGCATTTTCAAAGATTATTTTGTCGTCTCCTATTGAAGGAAATTTAATATCATATTCGGTAAAATTAGTCATTTTGGTTACGTTCATAGTTTGAGTATCATACATAAAGAGGTTCATAATTCGGTCACGGTCGGAGATGAAAAATATTTTGTCTTGGTACCACATCGGAAAAATATCTTGACTCTCGTTCTCAAAAATTTTCACTGCTTTTTTGCTTGGATAGTCATAAATCCAGATGTCATCAGCCATTCCGCCTTTATAATATTTCCAGCTTCGGAACTCGCGAAAGACTTTATTGAACGCTATCATTTTGTCGTCTTGCGAAAATGAACAGAAACCACCTTCGTCAAATGGCATTTCTACGGGCATTTCACCTTGTATGCTGACCATAAAAAGTTTGCCTATAAAATCATTAAACGAGTAACAACGTGAACGATAGACGACATTTTTACTGTCCGTAGTCCAGCACATTACGATGTTGTTAGGTCCCATACGGTCGGAGACATCGTCACGACTAAGAGTAGCGGTGTAGGTCAGTCGTTTGAGGTTATCGCCATTAGCATCTATTATGTAAACCTCTGTGTTGCCGTCATATTGTCCGGTAAAAGCAATATATTTGCCGTTGGGAGAAATTTTGGCAAACATTTCGTAGCCATCATGACTGGTGAGACGCCGTGCTATGCTGTCACTATTTAAGTTAATAGTATATAAATCACCGGCATAACTAAAAACTATCTGCTCGTTCATTATTGTGGGAAACCGCAACAATAAGGTCTCGTCTTGTGACAACGCATTATTTATCAATGCAATAGAAAAAGTAATAGATAAGATTATCTTGTATCTAAGAGTTCTTAATAATTTTGTATATTTTCCTGCTTTTTTCATCGGTATATATTTTAAAATTGTAATTCACAAATTTAAAATAAATAAATAAATAAAAATTATATTCGTCAATATATTTATGTATTTTTATAAATATTTTACTTAAATTTGTGTGATAAATTAAAATAAGCAATTAAAAAAATAATATTATGAAATGTAAAAAATGTGGACATGAAAATGACAAAGACGCCCGATTTTGTGAGAAATGTGGAGAACCTCTTGCTGTAGCTGGCGACAAACAAAAACTAAAAAAAACAGTTTACGCTGTAGTTTTTATTTTAGTTTTAACAATATTATTTTGGCTGATTTATGATAAATATATAAAACATTCTCCAAATGTAGAATCAAATATAACAGATAATAAGAGTGTAATACTGAAAATCGCCGGCTCTAATACCATAGGCGCCGAATTAATTCCAGAATTATCTAAAAAATATATGGAAACACGACTGGGAGCAAAAGATGTTAAAATAGAAAAAAAAGATGCCGAAGGTCTGGAACAAATTGTCAAAGGAGTATTAGGTAATGACACTATAAAAATAGTTATCTCTTCGCACGGAAGTGGAATGGCGTTTGAAATGTTGAAAATGGACTCCGCTGATATAGGTATGTCCTCGCGAGAAATAGAAAAATATGAGATAACAGAAAATGTAAATAAGCTGAAAACAAGCGAACATATACTTGCGAT
>DYQJ01000416.1 GCA_020719345.1 Draconibacterium orientale
GTGTCTGACATATTTTTTACCATTTTGTATGGAATAAGCTGAGTCAATATGCATAATGTCTACTATATTAGTATGTTATTTCAATAATTGCAAGTAGTTTCTTTAATTTTTTAGTGACTACAAAAAATCGCTAAAAATAACACTTTTTTCTGGATATTCAATTAGTTATGTAATTTGGGTGGCGGAACATTCGATAAAAGTGGTGAGGAAAGTGGCGCTGATGCTCTTTTTTGCCTTGCAGCGCTGGTGGTTGGGTGAAAGGTTGATGTTTAGCACGGCAGGGGGGAAAACGCTTATGCTTTAGCGAGTTGGATTGACTGGATGAAGTTAGTTACTACAGCCAAAATCAGCGGGGTCTGTAAGCCATCCGCTGGATTTTGTTGTTATTCCTTCTTTTCTCTCTTTTTCCAGTAGTTGGGTTCTCTGTTGAGATGCATCACGGCGATTATATATACCTCTTTATCTGCAATTTGGTATATAACTCCGTAAGGGAAACGATTTGTCAAACATCTCCTGGTATTTGTAGAAAGTGGAATCCAAGCGTAAGGAAAGGAAAGAATGTTCTGAATTGCCAAGTAAACTTCTTTTGCGAATTCCAAACCGAGGTCATTCTGGCAACCGTTATAATAAGCAATAGCCTCATCTAACTCCTTTTCAGCATCGGGATGGAAAAAATAATTCAAGAACTCTGCCCGCCAAATATTTTCTTAAAGACTTTATCACCTGGTATTGTTTTTACTTTGCCACTTTTTATTTCTTCAACCCTCTTTTCTGCCTCCGCTGCCCATAATTCGTCTATTTCTTTCTGAGTGGGATGAAGGCTTCGGAGAAGTGTATCCACAAGTTTTGCTCTTATCTCGACTGGTAGAGAAACTGCTTCGTCAAAAAGTTCATGTGTTTTTATCATGCTTACCTCCCCATAAAATATGTTTTATTTTAGTATATCAGATTTTACCGCTTACAAATGCATATTTCTATGTGACATAACATTTATTTTTATCCCGATTCTAAAAAAATCATTTATTTTAGTTATTAATAAATGAGTCCAGTATAAAAACGTCTTTTACAGCGAATTGCATAAATTTATGTGTTTAAATATCAATATGTTATATTTTTAAATTTTAATAAATTAGCCTTTTTAGACCGGACTCATAAATTAATTTACTAAATTCTGCTAAAAAATCTTACTATAACGAATGTTCCGCCACCCAAACTACATAACTAATTGAATATCCAGAAAAAAGT
>DYQJ01000026.1:0-6302 GCA_020719345.1 Draconibacterium orientale
TTATATGCCTTATATGGTTTAAAAAATTTATCACTTAAAAATTTACACTACCAAGATTTTCATATATCTCCGAAAAATCATATTCAAAAGTCATCGTTTTGTTTTTTATTTTTTTATTACAAATATAAATATATTTTTCATTTACAATGCAAAAATAGATATTTTTAATTTACTATTTTCAAATGTATATTTTTTACCCGAATGTGTTTTGCGCCTTTTACCTTGTCGTGATATAATATCCAGCCACTAAGATATTCTAATTCTTTATTTATATCGGTGATTATATGGACTTTATAGTTCTTATAATCAGTTGTTTGTTTGTTGATAATTATTTCGTTACTCGCAAAGCTGCCATCTTTATAATTAGCATTCAGCCGCATGCGAGGATTGACTGATTTATCATCTTCATATACTAAAATATCGGCATTCAACTCGTATTTACCTGCTTTATTTGTTGTCACCGAAAAATCAATTGTATGATTTTCCCCATCTTCAGGCAGATGCCACACCTTTTTTTGATTCCATAGATTTAAACTGTCTTTATTGAAACTGTCATCTCCCATGCTGTCCAAAGATGCCAGACGCTCCTGTAAACGGTTGTTTACCTTAGCATAAATCTTTACCAGATTATCAAGGTCTTTGCTGTAATATTCTATATTTAATTTCAAATCGCCATTAGATATTTTGTGCTTTGCATATAATTGATTATAAAACGAAACCGAATCCCCGTTTGTGATGTTGCGGTCAAGCATATTTTCTTTTACTAAGACAGCATCGTATATGTGTATATCGGTCAATATTTCTATATATGCATCTTCGGAGACTATATCTTTACCCCGCTGACAAGATATCCCTAATAAAAAAATCAAGACCAAATTAATTATTATCTTATAAGAAAAGCTTATTTTAATTGTCATAATATATTTATTATTATTAAACATGATAAATCTCATTATTTTTTACAAAAAAGAAATGTTACTTTGCAAATCTTTTGTCATTAACTAAATTTGCACAAAAATAAAATTATATTTGTAAAATATTGTAAATAATTAAATTTTTTAAATAAACATTTTAGTAATATGAAAAAGTTCAATTTCTATTTTCTTGTTTTAGCGATAATTGCGTTCGCACAATGTAACAAGTCCGGGGGACACAAAAAAGAAACGCACAAAGATAGTAATGGATATTCCTATGAAACCGTTACCAATGACCCGTTGAATGCTCGCATCTACACACTTGCAAACGGTTTGAAAGTTTATCTCACCGTCAACAAAAATGAACCGAGAATGCAAACTTGTATCGCCGTAAAAGCCGGCTCCAGCTACGACCCTGCTGAAACTACTGGACTCGCACACTACTTAGAACACATGATGTTCAAAGGTTCTGACGAAATAGGCACAACTGACTGGGCAAAAGAAGAAGCGCTACTCAAAGAAATCTCTGACCTATATGAATTACATAAAAATACTGCCGACGACAACGCTAAAAAACAAATATACAAAAAAATTGATAGCACATCAGCCATCGCAGCTACTTATGCCATTGCTAATGAATATGATAAACTCCTATCTTCCATCGGCGGAGCAAATACAAATGCCTACACTTCTAACGAAGAAACAGTTTATATTAACGACATCTCGACTAATCAATTTGAAAACTGGTTGAAAATAGAAAAAGAACGATTTGGAAAACTCGTGCTAAGACTATTCCACACCGAATTAGAAACAGTTTACGAAGAATTTAACATGAGCCAAGATAATGACGCAAGAAAAGTCAACTATGCACTTATGGGAAATTTATTTCCGAATCACCCATACGGAACACAAACTACACTCGGTAAAGCCGAACATTTGAAAAATCCTTCTATGGTAAATATACACAAATATTGGAGCACTTACTATGTCCCTAATAACATGGCTATGTGTATCTCCGGAGATATAGATTTTGACTCTACTATCAAATTGATTGACCAATATTTTGGTACCTTTGAGAAAAAAGACGTTCCCGCAATATCATATCCCGAATCCCCTAAGATAACTGAAAACGTTGTTAAAGAAGTAGTTGGACCAGATGCAGAAAGAATTTCTATCGCTTATCGTTTCAACGGAATTAAATCTGAAGACTACGCATACGTAAATCTAATTAATTATATGCTTGATAATCAAACTGCCGGACTATTGAACTTAAATCTCGTGCAACCTCAAAAGGTGCAATACGCTTACTCATATCCTAATTTCTTAAAACAATATGGTATGCACATCTTCTTGGCTGGACTACGCTCCGGACAAAGTTTCGAAGAAGTAAGAGATTTGATTATTAATGAAATAGATAAAATTAAAAAAGGCGAATTTGAAGACTGGCTCTTAGAGGCAGCAATCAAAAATCTTAGACTTGAACTCATCCGCCGTCACGAAACTAACGAACGCGCCTTTGACTTTGTTGAATCTTTTGTCAACGACATAGAATGGGCTGATTACATCTCTTTTATTGATAATTTGGAAAAAATCAAAAAAGACCAATTAATTAAATTTGCCAATGATAATTACAAAAACTATGTCGCAATATATAAGAAAAACGGATCAGACACCGTCGCCATAAAAATTGACAAACCCGAACTTACCCCGGTTAAGCTCAACCGCGAAGACAAATCCGCATTCTTCCAAGAAATGGAAAAAAATCAAGTCAAAAACTTAGAACCCGTATGGTTAGACTTCAAAAGCTTAATAGCCGAAGAAAATATTAAAGACGGATTAATCCTCGACTACGTTAAAAACCAAACGAATACCATTTTTGACCTCTACTATGTATATGACATCGGCAAAAATCACGACAAACAATTAGCCCTCGCCGTTGAATACTTAGAATATCTTGGTTCAGAAAAATACACTCCTGCAAAAATAAAACAAGAATTTTATAAACTCGGCGTAACAATGCTCGTAGGTACAAACGAAGAAGACTCGTATGTTGCAATGTCCGGATTAGACGAATCACTGGAGCAAGCCGTAAAACTATTAGAACATTTACTCACAAGTGCCAAAGCTGACAAAGAATCCTACGACAAATTTGTAGAAAAAATATTGAAAAACAGAGCAGATACAAAATTAAATAAAAATTTAATTATGCACAAAGCAATGTTTAGCTTCGCAAAATACGGCAAAAAATCCCCTTATACACATATAATCTCCGAAGCCGAACTTAAAGCCCTCGACCCTAATGTGCTAACAGCCAAATTAAAAGAATTTGTTACTTATAAGCACCGAGCAATGTATCATGGTGCTAAAGAACTTAGTAAAGTGAAAAAAATACTCACAGAAAATCATGTCACCGAAGCAACTTTGAAAGAATTGCCGGCTAAAAATAACTACACCAGAACCGAATTTACCGAAAACAAAGTCTATCTCGTGGACTACGACATGGTACAAACATGGCTGATGATGATAACTAAAGACGAAATTTTTAACGTCAAAAATCTCCCTGAAGCACGACTATTTGGTGAATATTTTGGCTCCGGACTCTCATCTATCGTCTTCCAAGAAATACGGGAATCTCGCGCACTTGCATATTCTTCATACTCTGTTTTTACCGTTCCTAACAGAATAGACGAATATCACTACAACTATTCTTTCATCTCCACACAAGCCGACAAACTTGTAGAAGCCACCGATGCCATGCTTTCATTATTAAATAATATGCCGAAAGCAGAAATACAATTTAATGCAGCAAAAACCGCAATCTTACAAAATTATCAAACATCCAGAATTATTAAAACAGATATTTTGTGGAGTTATTTGAATCATATTAATAGAAAATTAGAAACCGACTCCAGAAAAGACATCTACGAAAAGGTTAAAGATATGAACATGGAACAATTAGACGCATTTTTTGCTAAACATATTAAAGACAAAAAATATACTTTTATGGTATTAGGTGACAAAGACCTCGTCAACTTAAAAGACCTGGAAAAATTCGGAAAAGTAGAGATATTAACATTAGACGATATTTTTAGCTATTAATAAAAAAAATCTTTATATAAAGTTGTTTTATTAATAAAAAATCTTTATATAAAGTTGTTTTATTAATAAAAAATATTTACTTTTGTTGATATAAAAACAAAATTAGTCTGTCTAAAATGTTGTTTTTCTATATAAGTTCAGGTTACAAATTGTCATACTATTTGTAACTTGAATTTCACAAGTGAGAACATCTATTTATTAGACAGAATTTTTTTGTAAAAACGAATGAAATATTTATAATAAAATGGAAGAAAATAATTTACAAGCAATAAACTCTTTAAAAGACGACTCTGATTACAATGCCGACAATATTCAAGTTCTCGAAGGACTTGAGGCAGTTAGAAAACGACCTTCTATGTACATAGGAGACACCGGAGAACGAGGTTTACACCACTTAGTATATGAAGTAGTAGATAATTCTATAGACGAAGCACTCGCAGGATACTGTAAAAATATTGATGTTATCATTAACGAAGACGACTCTATCACCGTAACAGATGATGGAAGAGGTATTCCTACTGATTTTCACGAGAAAGAAGGAAAGTCCGCATTAGAAGTAGTTTTAACAGTATTACACGCCGGCGGAAAATTTGATAAAGATACTTATAAAGTCTCTGGCGGATTGCATGGAGTAGGAGTATCCTGTGTAAATGCACTATCTATACATCTAAAAGCCGAAATACACAGAAAAGGTAAAATATGGCAACAAGAATTTTCTATAGGGAAACCACTCTATGACGTCAAAATTGTAGGTGATACCGACAAAACAGGAACAGTGATAACTTTCAAACCCGATGCATCAATATTCAATACCACTGTTTATCAGTTTGATATATTATCAGCGCGACTTAGAGAACTTTCTTTTCTTAACAAAGGAGTAAAACTCAACATAACTGACATGCGACAAAAAGACGAAGCTGGTAATTATAGAACCGAAAAGTTCTTCTCTATCAACGGACTCAAAGAATTTATTGAATATATTGATGTCAATAAAGAAAAACTCACCGAACAAATTTTACACTTAGACATCGTAAAAGCAGATATTCCTGTAGAAATAGCACTCCAATACAACACCACATACCGCGAAAACATACACTCGTACGTAAATAATATTAATACTCACGAAGGCGGAACACATCTAACCGGCTTTAGAAGAGGACTAACACGAACCCTCAAGCAGTATGCCGATGACTCAGGTATATTAGCCAAAAATAAAATTGAAATCAGCGGAGACGACTTTCGTGAAGGACTGACAGCAGTAATCTCGGTCAAAGTGCAAGAACCACAATTTGAAGGACAAACAAAAACCAAATTAGGGAATGCCGAAGTCACTGTCGCAGTAGATCAAGCGGTTAGTCAAATGCTAAAAAACTACATGGAAGAAAATCCCAGAGACGCGAAAATAATTATCAATAAAGTCCTCATCGCAGCACAAGCACGTATAGCCGCTAAAAAAGCACGTGAACTGGTACAAAAAAAGAACGTCTTAAAAGGAGCTGGACTACCCGGTAAACTCGCCGACTGCACTCTCCGAGACCCGGAAAAAACCGAAGTCTATCTTGTGGAAGGAGACTCCGCAGGTGGAACAGCAAAACAAGGACGAGACCGAATGTTTCAAGCTATACTTCCTCTACGAGGTAAAATCCTTAACGTAGAAAAAGCCATGCATCATAAAATATTAGAAAGCGAAGAAATAAGAAATATTTATACCGCACTCGGAATTACTATCGGTACAGAAGAAGACTCTAAAGCAGTCAACCTCTCAAAGATAAGATATCATAAAGTTATTATAATGACAGATGCCGACGTAGACGGTAGCCATATTACTACGCTGATAATGACTTTCTTTTTTAGATATATGAAAGATATGATAGAGCATGGATATTTGTACATTGCAACCCCGCCGCTTTATCTGATTAAAAAAGGAAAAGAGCAAGTCTATTGCTGGACAGAAGAAGAACGCAAAAATGCAATTGACACTTTAGGAAAAGGTAGAGAAGGTAGTGTAGGAATACAAAGATATAAAGGTCTCGGAGAAATGAACGCTGAGCAACTTTGGGACACAACTATGAATCCCAAAACACGAACACTCCGACAAGTAACAATAGAAAATGCTGCCGAAGCAGACCGAACATTCTCTATGTTAATGGGAGACGACGTAGCCCCAAGACGCGAATTTATTGAACAAAATGCTGTTTACGCCAAAATAGATGCATAAATTAATCTGAAAAAAGATAACGTTATGAAAATAATAAATCCACTTTATGATTATGCTTTTAAGTATTTGAT
>DYQJ01000026.1:6402-22119 GCA_020719345.1 Draconibacterium orientale
TAGAAGACGACCTTGATAAAGAACGCAGACTAAAAGAAGAAGCACAACAAAAAGCTAAAAAAGAACGCAAACAAAAAGAAGAAGAACGCAGACAAAAAGAGTCGGCTTTGCAAAAAATAGAGAACACTATAATTAAGATCTATAAAAAAGGATTCACCGAAAAAGAAATATCTGAAGATATGGAAATAACTGAACAAGAAATCAAAAAAATAATTGATAAATCAATTACAAATATAACTATTTAGCATTAGGTCTTTCATTTTAAGATATATTACAAAAGGTTATTGTTTTAACTTTGCTTGATAGTTATAACTTTTTCTAAAAAAACGCATTGAAAAATTAGTATAAATAATAATAAAAATATTTTTTATTACTTATTTTTGTAAAAATGTTTTTTTTATAAAAAAAAAATTAATTTTACAACAATCTAAAATTAATAATGATGTCTCAAAAAGCCGTAATAATTTGTGTAGATGATAATCAAGTAGTCCTAACAAGTTTAAAATCACAACTTAGACGCGAATTTGGAACTACGTATGAAATTGAAACCGCAGAAAGCGGAGAAGAAGCAATAGAAATTTTTGCAGAAATATGCGATGAAGGTAATGAAATTCCAGTCGTTATATCAGACCAGATAATGCCAGGTATGAAAGGAGACGAATTCCTAAAAAAGATATACCTAAAGTCAAAGGACACATTATCTATTATGCTCACCGGACAAGCAGATGCTAAGGCAGTAGGAAACGCTGTTAATTTCGCTAATCTCTACAGATATATTAGCAAGCCATGGGACGAGGTAGACCTCAACATGACAATCCGCGAAGCAATACGAAGCTACTACCAAGATAAAAAAATAGCACAACAAAATATAGAATTAGAAAAATTAGTAGAACAACTAAGAAGACATAACGAGTCCTTAGAAGAAACCATCGCAGAACGAACAAAAGAAATTATACGCCAAAAAAATATTATCCAAGCTAAAAATCAGGATATTACTGACAGCATCTTATACGCCAAAAAAATTCAGATGGCAATACTTCCACCGCATGAACATTTTGCCAAACATTTTGCTGACCATTTTATTTTGTATCTCCCAAAAGATATTGTAAGCGGGGATTTCTACTGGATAAGCGAACGAGATAACAAAATATATGTCACCGCAGCTGACTGCACAGGACATGGAGTACCAGGAGCATTTATGAGCATGCTCGGTATTACATTACTAAACGAAATTATTGATAAAGCACTTATTGTCACAGCCGCCGACATACTAAACGAACTTAGAAATAACATCATTAAGCAACTCCGACAAAATAAAGAAAATCAAACACGAGACGGCATGGATATAGCGTTTTGTATCATCTACCCAGAAAATAAAAAGATAAATTATGCCGGTGCTTATAACTCATTACTATATGTTAAAAACGACAATATCTTTGAATATAAAGCTAATAAGATGCCAGTAGCATTGTACTGTGAAATTACAAATATCCCATTTGACGACTTATACGTTGATTACAATAATGGCGATAAAATTTATATCTTCTCGGACGGATACATTGACCAATTTGGAGGCGAAAAAGGACGTAAACTAATGATGAAAAATTTTATTAACTTAATTCATCAAAAAAGCACGCTTCCAATGTCCGCGCAAAAAGAAGAACTATATAACTTCCACAAAACATGGAAAAATGATAATTGGCAATTAGATGATATTCTTATTATAGGTATTCAACTATAAATAACATAATATTATGAAAGTAAATAATATAGACTACCGAACAGTTTGGTATCAAGATGATAAAGTATATTTAATAAACCAGAATCTATTGCCGTTTGAGTTCAAAATTTTTGAAGCAAAAACTTGCAACGATACTTGTTTTGCTATAAAAACTATGATAGTAAGAGGGGCAGGTGCGATTGGTGCCGCCGCAGGTTTTGCGATGGCACAAGCAGCACAAGCTCTAAAAAAGCAAGATGAAAATTATATAGATTACATAACATCGGCTAAAAATGAAATTGAACGAACAAGACCTACTGCACAAAATTTATTTATGGCAGTAAATAAAGTCTTTGAAGCAGCACTTATCTCCCCGCAAGATGCCATTCGTACTGCTTTTGCTATCGCCGACAAAGATGCAGAAGACAGCAGAAACATAGGAATACTGGGAGATACTTTAATCCAAAAAAACTGGAAAATAGCTACTCACTGCAATGCCGGATGGCTCGCATTCGTAGACCACGGAACTGCATTGTCTCCTATTTATGAAGCCCATAAAAATAATAAAAATATCTTCGTCTGGGCAGATGAAACAAGACCACGTGGTCAAGGCGCAAGATTAACAGCATGGGAGCTCAACGCACAAAATATCCCGCACAAAATAATCCCCGACAACGCAACAGCACATCTCATGTCTTTGAAAATGATAGATATGATGATAGTCGGAGCAGATAGAATAGCCAGAAATGGAGACACCGCTAATAAAATTGGTACCTTAGAAAAAGCCATTTGTGCTTACAATTATAATATACCGTTTTATGTAGCCGCACCTACTTCTACTATTGACATAAATTGCGACAACGGACAAAAAATCCCCATAGAACTACGCTCCGAAGACGAAGTCCTGTTTCAAACCGGAGTTAATGAACAAGGAAAAATGGAGAAAATATTAGTCTGTTCACCTGATTCTCACGCATATAATCCTGCATTTGACGTGACTCCGGCTAAACTAATAACCGGAATTATTACCGAAAAAGGAATAATCTCAGCCAACGAACAAGATATTGTTAAGATAATGAGAAATAATTAAATAAAATTTTTATAACACAACTAAAAAACAAAAATATGTCCGAACTCATAGAATTAAAGTGGCAACAAAAAGGGAGAGAAGTTGTCATCGAAGCGCCTAAAAAAAATGGCGAAATTATAAATTTTTTGTTAGAAGAAAAACTGATAAACTATCTCGCAGGAAACATTCCAAGAGTATATCATTTCTTTATTGAATTGAATGGAGAAACCGAAAAAACTTATATCGTGAATTTTGATAATTTGAAATCGGTAGTTTCATCGGCAAACGCACTAAAAATTAGGATGTCTAAAAACAAAGATAAAGATAAATTCGAAGGACTTACAAGCAAAGGAAAATATTGCATCGCAAGAGGAGAATCGCATCACGAGAGACACTTAAATGATAAAGGATGGCAACATCAACGAAAATACTTTGAAATATATGAAGCATCAGAAGCTAAAACCTTCCTAGAAATAGCATCAAATAAGCAAACCAACGAGCAAAAACAAAATAAACCACCAGATAATCTAGCTAATACACATAAAATTGAAGCATCTGGGTCAAAATTAAAAGCGTGTATTAAGTGTAATGAAATTATTCCGGTAAAATTTGATATTTGCCCTTATTGCAAAGCAGATCAAAATGATGATGACACTATAGACATATCTATTTAGTTCATAGATTTTTTTATTTTGTATCACAACGCTCATATTAACTTTTTCGCAGTTTTTTAGAAAATACCGAATTTTAAATATATTTTATACACATTGATAGTTAAATTGATAGTTAATATGAGCAATAATTTGAAACTAAAATTTTGAAATTTAAAATTCATTGTAATATGTCCGAAATTTTGTGTATTCATTGTGGAGAATCCTGTGGAAAATATCCTATAATCTGGGAAGGGAAACCTTTTTGTTGCAATGGCTGTCTATCGGTATATCAAATTATTGAGCAGAAAAAACTCTATAAATATTATCAAATTGATAAAACACCAGGCATTAAAATACAAACAACCGATTATCAAAACAAATATGCTTACTTAGATGACTTAGAAATACAAACACAAATCTTTGAGTTTGCAGAGGGAGAGATGCGCAAAGTAAAATTATTTATCCCTGCTATTCATTGCAGCTCTTGTATCTGGCTGTTAGAAAATTTGAATATTTTAAATTCCGGAATTTCGTTATCGCTTGTCAATTTTGTAAAAAAAGAACTTACCGTAACTTTCAAAAATAACATCATCTCGCTACGACAACTCGTAGAACTTTTAGTATCAATAAATTACATACCACATATTAGTCTTGAAAATATTGATAAAACAAAAAATACAAAGACGAATCGCAGCTTACTCATAAAAATCGGAATTGCAGGATTTGCTTTTGGAAATACTATGTTGTTTAGCTTTCCCGAATATTTGCCCGGCTCGGAGACCATAGATTTTAACTATAAGACTTTTTTTGGGACGATGAACATATTACTTGCATTGCCCGTATTCTTTTATTGTGCGAATGATTATCTACTCTCGGCATGGAAATCAATTAAAAATAAGATAGTTAATATTGATATTCCTATTTCCATCGGACTGATAGCAATTTTTATTGAGAGTTCATATCAAATTATCAGCAGCTCCGGCTCCGGATACATGGACTCTTTGGCTGGATTGGTATTCTTCCTTTTAATAGGAAAATGGTACCAAGCAGTTACTTATCAAGCGCTTAGCTTTGAACGAGATTATAAATCTTATTTTCCAGTCGCAGTAACAAAATTAGAAGATAGCAAGGAAATTAGTATCCCTATAAAAAAATTGGAAGAAAATGATATTATTCGCATTAGAAATCAAGAACTTATACCGGCAGATGCTATTCTTATCAACGGACTGGCAAATATAGATTACAGCTTCGTGACCGGAGAGTCTTTGCCACAACAAAAAAATGTCGGCGAGTTTATATATGCCGGCGGAAAACAGATAGGAAGCACTATAGAACTAAAAATAAAAAATAAAGTTGAGCAGAGTCGCCTCACACAACTATGGAATCAAAGTGCTGACCATGATAAAACAACAAAACTTAGTAATTTGATAGATAAAATAAGCAAAAATTTTACTTATTTGGTTCTGGCAATTAGCTTGCTCACCTCTATTTTTTGGCTGTTCATCGATTCCGGATTGGCTATAAAATCTTTTACCGCAGTCTTAATTGTGGCATGTCCTTGTGCTTTGGCGCTATCTATTCCTTTCACATTTGGAAATGTCATGCGCATTTTTGGAAAAAACGGTCTATATTTGAAAAAAAATGCTGTCGTAGAAAAACTCGCTACCATTGACACAATTGTATTTGATAAAACAGGAACTATCACGCAGGCGAATAAACAAGAAATAGATTTTGTCGGAGAAAATCTTACGCTTTTGCATAAGCAACTCATTTATGCCGCTACGCGTCATTCCACACATCCATTAAGTGTAGGTATAACTAATTTATTGAAAGAAGAAGTTACCGAAATAGAATTAGATATTATTGATTTTAAGGAGATTACAGCAGAAGGTATAATATTTGTAACCTCGAAATCCACAGTAAAAATTGGTTCAAAGAAATTAGTTAATCTACAAACCGAAGAAGATACAAATCAGGATACTAAAGTTTATGTTTCCATAAATGAAAATATCTTAGGATATTTTCTTTTTCATAACAAATATAGAGAGAATTTAAAAGACGTATTAAATTCTTTATCAAGAAATTATGAACTACATCTCATCTCAGGGGACAATATCAAAGAAAAACAACGTTTGGAGCAGTACTTCAAAAATAATTTGCATTTTAATCAATCGCCGGAGGACAAACTGCGTTATATTAAAAATTTGCAAAGCGAAGGTAAAAATGTCTTGATGATAGGAGATGGACTCAACGATGCCGGAGCATTAAATCAAAGTAATGTATCTATTACTTTAGCAGATGATATATATCATTTTTCGCCTGCATGTGAAGGAATTTTGGAAGCAAAGCAGTTTCACAATCTTGCTAATTTTGTCAGAGCTTCGCACAAAGCTATGCTCGTTGTTAAGTCAAGTTTTGTATTCTCTATTTTGTACAATATCGTGGGATTGTCTTTTGCGGTCAGAGGGCTTTTGTCGCCTATTATCGCAGCAATCTTAATGCCTATGAGCTCTATTTCCGTAGTAGCGTATGTAACTTTAATTTCGGGATTCGTTATAAATAAGAGTATATCTAAAAAAAATATATAGAAATGATATTAGTAACAGGTGCAACCGGGCTAATTGGCTCACATTTGATATACAAGTTGTTACAACAAAACGACAAAATTATAGCAATAAAACGCCAAAATACGCAAATAGAAAAAATAAAAACAATTTTTAGCTATTATACTAAAAATTATGAAGAACTTTTCTCGCAAATAATATGGCGAGACGCTGATATATTGTCTTATGAACAGCTAAATGATGCTTTTGAAGGTGTAAAAAAGGTCTATCATTGCGCAGCAATTGTCTCTTTTGATGCTAAAATGAAAAAATTAATTCTCAAAAACAATGTAGTTGGAACAGCGAATTTAGTCAACATAGCGTTGGAGAGAAAAATAGACAAACTCTGTCATGTCAGCTCAATTGCTTCGTTGGGAGATAAAACGGATAATATGATAACAGAAATAACGGAGCGGGACTTAAATATCAAACATTCCACTTATTCGGTCAGTAAATACGACTCCGAGTTGGAAGTATGGAGAGCAATAGAAGAAGGACTGAATGCCGTTATTATTAACCCTTCTATCGTGCTGGGACCAGCCGCTGACAATTGGAAAAATGGAAGTCCAAGCATTTTTTACAGTATTTGGAAAGGAATAAAATTCTATACCGAAGGAGTTACTGGCTATGTAGATGTTAATGACGTGGTAAACATAATGATACAACTGATGGAAAGCAATATAACTGCCGAAAGATTTATCTTAAATGCAGAAAATCTTAGCTACAAACAAGTTTTTTCTAAAATAGCAGACGCCTTGAATATACAACCACCTAAATACAAGGCAACCAAACCATTACTCGCACTTGCATGGAGAATGGACAAAATAAAAAGTCTTTTACCATATCAGCAACATAATTTCACGCGTGAAACAGCACTGAGCGCAACGAATATTTCTAAATACGACAATTCTAAAATTATAAAAACATTAAATTATTCTTTTAAAAATATTGACCAAACAATTAGCGAAGTTGCTAACATATTGAAAACAAATTTAGTACACAAATAAAATGGAAAAATATGATATTATAGTTATCGGCTCTGGACCGGCAGGATTCTCCGCAGCCATGCGAGCCATAGATTTTAATAAGAAGGTTTGTATTATTGAAAAAAATAATATCGGAGGAGCAGGAATAATGAACGGAGCGCTAACATCTAAAACAATGTGGGAACTCTCCGCAGATTATGCCGTAGCAGCAAACACAGAACGAGGATACAGCGCATCCGGACTAATGGTTGATTATCAAAAAGTTAGAAAAACTATATTAGAAGCAGCAAAAGAAAAACAATATCAAATTCTTTCGCAAATAGAAACGTTTACCAAAACCAATGAACAAAATGCTTCGCTGACGCTAAAACGAGGACATGCTAAATTCTTAGACCGAACTCATATACTAATAACAGATAAAAATAATCAGACCGAAGTCATTGAAGGTGAGAATATTATAATAGCAACCGGCTCAAAACCAAGAAAATATCCAAACCTGCCGGTAGACCAAAAACAAATTATTGACTCCGATGGAATTCTTAACTTAACTAAATTCCCGGAAAGAATGTTAATTATCGGCTCCGGAATTATTGGATGCGAGTTTGCAACTATATTTTCTAATTTCAAACAAACTAAAGTGCATTTATTAGACCGCACTAATAAAGTTTTACCTTACGAAGACGACGACGTCAGCAATTTTGTCTCTATAAATTTAGAACAAAATGGAGTCACGATTCATTATACCGCAAACCTCCGCGAAATAAGAAAAAAAGAAGATATATTAGAAGTAGTATTAGACTACGCAGACGGACACAGCAAAGTCATCGAAGTAGATGTCGCTTTAATTGCAATAGGCAGAGAAGTTAATACCGAAGAACTCGGTTTAGAAAATATAGGATTAAAAACATGTGACACAAAAAACTTAGACATAGATAATAATTGCATGTTAAAAAATATTACGGATAAATGCAACATTTTCGCAGCCGGAGATGTAACCGGATTCGCACAATTATATAGCATCGCTGAAATGCAGGGACGACATGCCGTTAAAACTATTTGCAATAATAATTTGAAACCACTGGACTATACCAACATGTCAACTTTAATGTTTTTTAAACCCGAAGTCGCAGCTGTTGGCATGAACGAAAAAATGTTGAAAAGACAAAAAATTCCTTATAAAATGGCATGGTACTCTAATGCTCTTGTAAACAGAACTATAGCGATGCGAAACACTACCGGGTTCATTAAAATAATGATAAGTGACGACAAAGACAATAAAATTCTTGGCATGCGAGCCGCCGGACCACAAGCATCAGCTTTTATCGTTTCTATTGCACATTTTATAAATCAAGAAATGAAATTAGATGACCTCTTAAAAACTATTCATCCACATCCAAGCGTAACGGAAGGAATATTAGAATGTCTCCGACTTTTTGAAAATAAATCTGTTTTCAAGCCAAAAGCTTTTCCTGAGTATATAAAATTGAATTTATACCACGAATAATTTTCTATAATTAAAATCTGATGAGAGAAATAAGTGCCGATTATATTTTTACTGGAGATAGTTCTCCACTTAAAAATGCTATTTTAAGAACAAATAACAATGGTCAAATTATTGATATAATACCGAATACAAAAAAAGAAATAACTGAAAATGTCGAATTTTATCATGGAATAATTGTTCCGGCTTTTATTAATTCGCATTGTCATTTAGAATTGTCGCATCTAAAAAATCAGATACCTAAAAATCAAGGTATTATAAATTTTATTAAAAATATTAAATATCTTAGATTGTTGGAAGACAACAATCAAGAAAAAATGCGAGAAACGGATAATTATATGTACGAAAATGGAACTTCTGTTGTTGCAGATATTTGCAATATGCCGGATAGCTGGGAGATAAAAAATACTTCTAAAATATTGTACCACAATTTTGTAGAGACCATAGGTTTAGAAAACAACCGAGCAGTAGAGATTTTTGAGAAAGCGATAAAAAATTATAATCTTTTTCAAAAAATAAATCTTAATGTTTCTATAACAGCACATGCTTCTTACTCGGTATCTAAAAATCTTTTTAATTTAATTTCCGAATTTGCAGCATCAAATAATTCTGTGTTATCTTTTCATAATCAAGAAGATGAATCCGAAAATGATATATTTATAAACAATTCAGGCAAACTATATGATTTTATCAAATTTTTTATGCAGGAAGACGAAGATAAGATAAAAATATGCGACAAAACTTCGCTACAATATTATTTACAATATTTTGAGAAGAACATAAATAATAATATTATCTTGGTACACAATCTTTTCACTTCGCAACAAGATATAGATTTTGCCAAACAAATATCTGATAATATTTACTGGTGCTTGTGTCCTAATTCTAATTTATTTATAAACAATAAATTACCTAATATAGATTTGTTATTGAAAAACAATTTAAAAATAACTATAGGTACCGACAGCTTAGCTTCTAATGACAAATTAGATATGTTAGAGGAGATGAAAACGCTACAAAATAATTTTCCGCAGCTCCAATTTGAAGAAATTTTGAGTTGGGCGACTTTAAATGCTGCGAAAGCATTAAAAATAGACGACAAATTCGGAACACTTGAATCGGGCAAGCAACCGGGCGTACTGTTGATTGAAAATTTTAATCTCACCGAGATGAAACTTAATAAAGAGAGTAAAGTAAAAAGATTATTTTAATTTTTTAAAATAAAAATTATCTGTATATATTTATCTTTTTATTTTGTGATTAATAAAAAATACGTAAATTTGCGTAATTAAAAGAAAAAATAAATGGCACAAATACGATGCAAATAGATACACAGTTTCCATTGTTGTTAAACAAAATAATGCAAGATGCTAATAATCAAAATAGTATTGATTTTTTAATTAATTCTTATCAACAGCTTATAAAATTAGTATCAGATAGTTTTGATTTAGATACATCAGTGCTTTTTGTAAGAAAAGATGGAAACTTACAGGCAAACAATGAAATATCTACTCCTATAAAAATAAAATGTTCTATAGAACAACAAATATACTGCAATTGTAAGCAAATAGAGAAAGACAAGCAAATTTTCTTTTGTGATTAGCAGCGTCAACATTTTGATGTAGAGACTTTAAAAGACATAGAGAATGGACATTTTTGCATACCTATACGAGTGAAAGATGTAAATTATGGTTTACTTATTATATCTACTACCAAAAAAATAAATTTCTTTGAAATAGAATTTTTAAAAACTACAGCACTGATAATTGAAAATATCATAAAAAATACTATATCAAAATTTTAACAACAATTACTTTGAAGTAAATAATTTTTGCAATTCGGCAGGAGTATCTACTATGACATCGGCTTTATATTTTTCTAATAAATCGCGAGCATTAAAACCCCAACTAACTGCTACAGACTTTATTTTACTTTTGTGAGCTGCTTCTATATCACGAGTCTCGTCACCTACATAAATCACTTCGTCATTGGTTAGCTCTTTCTTTTTTATGATTTTTTTTAACAGCGACGACTTCCCAAAAAGTCCTTGATTGCAAACTATAAAGCTAAAAAAAGTACTTACATTATTTTTTTCCAAGAAATTACTTACATTGGACTTAGAATTAGAGGTTAAAATTCCTAATTCATAATTGTGACTTAATATTTCTAATACTTGTCTCAGCCCATCAAAAAGTTTTAAATCGCCTGCTCGCACTTGAAACTCTTTATGAAATTTAATGGCTACACTCGGTACTTTATAGAAAGGGATTCCCGATAGCTTAACTATTTCCTGCGCCGACTTGGTTCTTAAATAAGAGATATTTTCGTCAGTTATTTTGGCGTAGTTATAAATAGATGATAAACTATTAACAATTTCTATACTCAGAGAGAGAGTATCTGCTATTGTTCCGTCAAAATCAAAAATTATCAATTTTATTTTTTGCATAACTTGATTAAAAAAATTCTCCCGCCTAAAAAAGAAAGCAGCGGGAGAAATTATGAATTACATACATTGCAGATGTTTATCTACTAATTTTCTTATTTCTTCATGTTTACCGTACAATTTTTCGCTTAGTCCTTTGTCTTCGTAGCTTTTTAATTGGCGGATAAATCTATCTATTGTTCCTTTTGGAAATATTTCGTCGGCTTCATAAAACTCGCGGTCGGAATCTAAGCAGTCGGCAGATTCGTAACATGATTGCGGCAGTTTTTCCAGACGGTCTTGAATATGACGATGTTCTTCTTTGAAAATATTTACATTGACATAAAGTTCTTTGGCACGTTTTAAGCTGTCCTCAGACATGAGTCCATCTTGTGCTGCCATTATCATGCCCGCTATGAGATGATATAAATCAGCAGAGCCATCCGGCACGCGAAGCTCGGCACTTTGTTTGCCCGGTATATATGGAA
This sequence comes from Draconibacterium orientale, assembly GCA_020719345.1. Classification (GTDB taxonomy): domain Bacteria; phylum Bacteroidota; class Bacteroidia; order Bacteroidales; family DYQJ01; genus DYQJ01. Next base: position 17,845 of record DYQJ01000026.1, read on the forward strand.
CTTCCGCTATTTCGTAAGGATAATTAGCATCTTTAACCATATTAGTTTTTAGAATCCAGCCAAGCGGAACTCTTACAAGAGCCGAACGATTGGTCTCGCCCCAGCAAATATTGGTCGGTGCTTCTTGGTGTGGCACCAGACGTAAATACGAAGTAGGTACAGTATTTCCAAAAGCCGTTAATGATTTTGTATGCTTCAACAAACCGGCAATAGTCTTTTTTGTGATGTCGCTAAGTGCTTCATTTTCAACCATCAAATTGTTTCCTTCAGGGTCACAAATCATAAAATGTATGTGCAAACCACTGCCGGCTTTACCCACGGTTATCTTAGGGGCAAAACTTATATTTACGCCGTATTTTACTGCCAAGTTTCTTACTATCCACTTAGCCACAATAAGTTGGTCTACAGCATCTTCGGCATCTACTGGGACAAATTCTATTTCGTTTTGTTCAAAATACTCGGTCTCGGTGGTAAAACAGCCCACTTCGGAGTGACTGTATTTAATTTTGCCGCCGCATTGTGCTATCAGTCGCATGGCTTCTACTCTAAAATGTTCCCATTTAGCATACGGTTTAGCACTATGATACCCCTTTTGGTCTACTGCCGGGAAACGTTCATTTTCTGATTTCGGACTGATGACATAATATTCTAATTCGCCCATTGCTTTGAATACGTGTCCTGTAGCGGCTTGAAATCGACGATGCGCTTTTCGCAAAATGTTCTCCGGAGCCGAAGCCAATGGTGAGCCATCTTTTGTATAATACGAACATAAAATATCCACTGTTGGAACATCTGAAAAAGGATTTTGAAATGCTGTTTTAAAACGAGGAATAACATACAAATCACTTGAAGCAGCTCCTACAAACGAAAACAAACTTGAACCATCTACTCTTTCTCCGGTGGACAAAATTGACTCCAAATAATCACGACTGGTTATCACAAAATTTAAAGTCTTCAATTTGCCGTCTTCTCCTACATATCTGAAATTCAACTGTTCAATTTGATTTTCTTCTATGTATCTAATAATATCATGTCGGGTAAATTCTTTTGCAGGTTTGCGCAAATATTTTACCAAGCGGTTTGGGTTTAAAGAAATTTCATACTGTCTCATAATAAAACCTATTTTAATTTTAAATTTTCTATAAAGTTGATAGTTTTTTTTATTTTTACAAATTATATTTAGAAATTTTTTATTTTTTCTAAATCTTATTTTCAATTATTTATAAAACAAAATATGGCATCTAATTAGAATTTTGATTAGAATCCAATAATTTTTCTAACTGATGATATTCTATCCCGAACATTTTTTTCAGTGACTCTATTTCTTGTTGTTTTTGAATAATATATGACTCCTCGGCTACATAATCGGCAGTTTTATATGCGACTATCATCAAATTTTTGCCGGTATGCTCCGCCGAAATGAACTCCATAATAGAAGACCGATAACCATATTTTTCTAATATCAGTCCACGAATACTGTCGGTTAGAAGCTCGGCTTGGCGCTCTAATAAAATTCCGTAACGAGTAATACTATTCAAAATATTTTTGCTATTTATTTGAGTTCTAATTTGTTTGTGACAACAAGGAGATAAAATAATCAAACGCGCTTTCAATTTGATTGCCTTAAATATTGCCTCGTCAGTTGCGGTGTCGCAAGCGTGAAGTGCTATTAAGACATCGGAAGCTTCGGCTTGAAAATCTTTAATGTTATTTTTCACAAAATTAAGATTTTTAAATTCTACCGCGCGAGCAATCGTGTTTGAAGATTCCACCAATTTTTCTTGTGCTTCTACTCCTAAGATATTTACTTCAAGCTTTAAATGGTTTACCAAATAATCATAAACAGCAAACGTTAAATACGCTTTACCGGCGCCCATATCTAAAATATTGATTTTTGGCAATTTAATGATTCCTGATTTATTAAGAAGATTATCAATAATTTCAACAAACTTCTCTATCTGACGATATTTGTCGGTCATAGATTTTAATACCACGCCATCTTCAGTGGTTATATCGAGAAGATGTAGATATTTTTGTGAAATATCTATAAAACGCTTTTTTGCCACATCGTGCTGACGCGAAGGGAGATTTTTTATGGTAGGTTTCTTTGCTAAAATGGTTACCGTAAAATTCTTACTTATTTTCAACTCATAATCCCTCTCCTGAGTCAAAAGATTAGCGATATTAAAATCTTCCATCAGAAGACGAGTAATTTCTTGATTTGCCTCGTCTGTGGAAAGATTTTTTATAATATCTTGAAATTTATAATGATAGGTAAATTGCAACCGCACTTCGCCCTTTATTTCTACTTGTTTGATGTAAACATTCTCTAAATCTGAATTGTTTTTTCGTTTGCGACTTAATGTAAGCTTTACAAAAACATTTTTGTAAACCGCCTGGCTAAAATTATTAGCGAAAACTTGTAACTCTTTATTATCTGACATTTTATATTATTTTTATCTACAATGATAAAACAATTTTCTTGAATTACAAAAAATATATGAAAAAAACAAAGAAATTTTTTATTTTTAAAAAACTATTATTAAGTTTGTTTTATTTGTTAATGAAAAAATGAAAAAAGATTTTTTTGAATATAATTATGTTGACAGAAAATAACAATAATAAAAATAATATTAATAACGATTCTAAATATCTGGCTCATCTGTTTTTTGAGGAGCTTGAGAAGCTGCGTCAAGAAAATGAGAAATTGTCGTTAGAAAATATTAGGATGAAAAAGAAAATATTGCAGTTAGAAGATGAAAACGAACAACGTTTAGCAATAGAAGAAGAATTAAAACAATTTTCGGAGATAATATTTCAACAAAAAGAAAGTCTTGCTACGGCTTATGAAGAGCTTGAAATAAAAACGCAAAAAATTTCGGATGCTTATACTCTTTTGCAACAGCAAGAGATGGAGCTTAAACATAAAAACGACACAATGTTCAAAAGCGAACTCGTTTTAAAAAAAGCTTTTACAAAATTAAAAGAGAAAGAACAGCTGCTGCTTAAAGTAAATGAAGATTTGGAAAATTTATCTATCGTGGCTCGCGAAACAGAAAATGCAATTTCTATATACGAAAGAAATGGAAAATTGATATGGTTTAATGAAGGATTTACAAAGCTATACGGTTACAATTTTGAGGATTATATAAAAAAAGTAGGCGACAACATCTTCATGACAAGTGTGCATCCGGATATTATAAATATATTTGATTATTGCATAGAAAACCGTAAAAGCACTAATTATCAGATACATGAATATTCTATCACAGGAAGAGAAATATGGTCACAGATAACATTAAGTCCCATAGTTAAAGAAGACAAAGTGGTAAAAATTGTTGCCATAGAATCGGACATTCGTAAAATCAAACGCGCCGAAATAGAGATAGAAAATCAAAAAATCTTATTAGAAAATCAAAATGAAATCCTTAAAATGCAATACGAGAGTATCAATGCGAGTATAAGATATGCGCAAACATTACAACAAACAATATTCCCTGATTTAGAGAAGATAAATGAATTTAAGACATTTCTAATTTTTCGTCCCAAAAATATTGTCTCCGGTGATTTTTATTGGTACTCAAAAATTATAGATAAAGAAAATAAATATTTTTATTTTGCGGTAGTCGATTGTACCGGACATGGAGTCCCGGGCGCTTTCATGTCTCTGGTAGGAAATAGCTTGCTCAACGAGATAATAAATGTCAAACGACTGCGAGAGCCAAGCTTAATTTTGCATAATTTGAATAAAAAGATTTTACGCGCGCTGAAACAAAAATTTAATGAAAACACCGATGGAATGGATATTGCCATAGTCAGACTACAAAAAAAGAAAGTTTATACGACCGTAACTTTTGCAGCGGCTAAGCGACCTTTGTTTTACTATCTTAGTTATATAAATAAGCTGGCAATTATAAACGGTACTCGTAGAAGTATAGGAGGCATATCTACTGAAAATAACACCGTTATATTTGAAAATCACACCATAGAGTTGAGTGCAGACGACTGTTTATATCTCTCCTCCGATGGATACGTAGACCAGAATGCTGCCAACAGAAAACGTTTAGGCACACCAAGGCTGCAAGAAATTCTTATTACCAACGCACAAAAAGATATGGAAGACCAAAAAAAATATTTAGAAGAATTCCTCTTCCAATATATGCAGGATGAAGAGCAACGCGACGACATAACTATTTTTGGGATTAAATTAGTGTAAATTATGAGTAACCACATAAAGTTGGACAAATTTTCACTACATAGCAACACAGAAAAACC
>DYQJ01000235.1 GCA_020719345.1 Draconibacterium orientale
AAATAAAATAAATAGCGTGTTTAGTCACCATTATTTTACGCTATCAAAATATTAATAATTAAATCTTGTACTGCGAAAAAAATATTAAAAGGAAATCTATTAACTACCGCTTTACGAATTTGATTCCTTGTTTTGGAAAATTGCTCCGGATTTTCTACAATACGTTGAATTGTAGAGTCTATTGCATTTACAAACTCGTTACCTAAATTTTCCTTTTCTTTGTTATAATATTCCTTAGAGTCATTTAATTCTTTTTCGGCTTCAGACGAGATTATTACTTCGTATTTTTTCTTTTTCATTACTTCAACAAATTTAATTTTACAGTCTCCCATGATTTACCATTTCTTGGATTTTTTATAAATGCCTCATAACGCCTTTCCAACTCTTCTTCCTGTTCTACAGATAATTCAGAAACTTCGTTATTATTCAAAAGTTTTAAAAAATCATAATCTTGAGATAATGTTAATAACATTTTGATTATGCTATTAGATTGAGGCGAAACATCGGATATTTGAAAAGTATATGTCATATCTATTCTGTTTTATATTTGTTTTGCAAAGATAAGAAAAAAAACAAAAAAAACAAATCTTAACCAGAATTTTCAGAATTTTAGAATTTTCAGAAAGATATAGATTTGACAACTTTTTAAAAGTTGTCAAATCTGCTAAACTTGGAAAGACCCTTCGGGTTTTAAAAACCCGAAGGGTCTAAAAAAAAAGCATAATTCGGCATGTTTCATTTATTAGGTTACACTTCTTTGCGAAACTTTGCGTTTTTACCTTTGCGAGACTCTGCGTGAAATATTTGATTATCAATTTCTCGCAGAGTTTCGCAAAGAAAAAAATGTAAACTACTTTTAAGCAGTTATGAAAGATGCCCATTATTCATAATTTTTTTTTAACTTTGCAAAACTTTTTTTTAAATTAATACATACAACTAAATGAAAGGAAATAAATTTTTCTTATTGATGATGCTTGTAGTAAGCATTTGTGTAACAGCGTGCAAGACTGTATTAGAAGGGACAGTGACAGATAACAAGACTGCGGAAAAAATCGCAGATGCTAAAATCTCGTTTGGAGCAAATACAGTATATACCAATCAGTCAGGTAATTATATCTTCGACGATATAATTACCGGACCTATCTTTATCACCGTAGAAAAAGACGGATACGTAAAACAAGAAGACATGCCACTTATTATTGAAAAAGGAGATAACTATCAAGACTTCAAACTAATACCGCTACTACCCGAAATTGTCGTTACATCACCGGCTAACGCAGAAAACTGGGTAGTCGGACTACAAAAAGACATCAAATGGACTTACAAAGACATAGACGGAAACGTCAAAATTGAACTATACAACAGCGGTGAATACCTACGTACAATAGACGACGACACCGAATGCGACGGAACTTATGCATGGATAATTCCCACTTCAATACCCGAAACTAATACTTACAAAGTTAGAATTACATCTATCAAAAACTCCGCTATTTACGACCAAAGCGACTATTTTACTATCGGGAAAGCGCCAATACAAACAGCAATTACTACTGATGCTACAAACATAGCAATATCTACTGCAACCATCAATGCTAAAATTAAACCCTTGAACAACAACTGTACGATTACTTTTGAATACGGAACTTCGCTAAGCTACGGAAGCACAACAGATGCAATACCAAACCAAGTAGCAGGAGAAACGGAAACTCCGGTATATGCTAATCTAAATAATTTACAAGCTAATACGTTATACAATTTTAGAGTCAAAGCATCTTCTAACACAGGAGTTGCTTACGGTGAAAATATTACCTTTACTACTAAAAACTTCTCCCCGCCAACTATAGAAATTACAAACCCAAGTATTACCGAAACCTCCGCAACACTTTATGCGCAAGTAAACGCAAACGGAAATAATACTACAGCCACGTTTAACTACGGAACTACAACAAGCTACGGAAACACAGCAGCTACAATACCCGCTACAATAACAGGAAGCGTGGCTACTAATGTTGCCGCAACTATTACAGGACTTACGCCCGGAATTACATATAACTACAAACTGACAGCTACAAATGCTATCGGCTCTACATTCTCCGAAAATTATACTTTCACTACCGGAACATACAACAAGCCAACTGTTACTATTGCAAACGCTACTAATGTTTCGCAAACTTCGGCTACGCTAAATGCCACAGCAAATGCAAACGGATATGAAGCTACAATTAGCTTTGAATACGGAACAACCACAAGCTACGGAAATAACGTCAATGCAACTCCACAAACTATTACAGGAAATACCGACAAAAGCGTTACAGCTACAATTGCCGGACTCACGCAAGGACAAACGTATTTTTTTAGAGCAAAGGCAATTAATGCAGGAGGAACTACTTTTTCGCAAAGCAACAGCTTTGTTGCTAATTCTTTTTACCCGCCAACAGTTACTACAGCAACAGCTACAAATATTACACAAACTACAGCCATAGCAGGAGGAAATGTTACGGACGACGGAGGAGCTACTATTACCCAACGCGGTATATGTTACGCTACTACTCAATTGCCGACAACTGATAATACAACTATTACTGCATCCGGAACAACCGGAGTATTTACTTGTAATTTAACCGGTTTAACAGCAAACACAACTTACTACGTTCGCGCCTACGCCACAAACTCGCAAGGTACAAGCTACGGAACACAACAAAGTTTTACTACTTTGCAAGTAGTTACTACTCCTATACTTACTACAAATGCAGTAACAAGTATTACGCAAACCACAGCAACATGCGGAGGTAACATAACAAGCGACGGAGGAGCCACTGTAACTGCACGAGGAATATGCTGGAGTACAAACCAAAACCCTACCATTGGCAATTGCATTAATTACACCACCAACGGAACAGGAACAGGCACATTTACAAGCAGTATTACCGATTTAACTCCCGAAACAACTTATTACGTCCGCGCCTATGCTACTAACTCGCAAGGAACAAACTACGGAACGCAACAAAATTTTACTACGTTACAAGAAAGCAGCGGTGGAGCAATAGAAATGGTTTATGTGCAAGGAGGAACTTATACTATGGGATGCGGAACAGGACAATCAAGTTGTGGTAGCGATGAAACCCCTACTCACTCAGTTACTTTAAGTAATTTTTATATAGGTAAATACGAAGTTACGCAAGCACAATACCAAGCAGTAATGGGAACAAACCCCGCAAGCGGTTACGGTGTAGGCGACAATTTTCCTGTTTATTATGTCAGTTGGTACTATGCAATAGTATTTTGCAACAAACTAAGTATTAGCGAAGGCAAAACACCTGTTTACTCTATTAGCGGAAGCACCAACCCCGACACGTGGGGAACAATACCAACAAGCACTAACACAACATGGGATGCCGCAACATGCAACATGAATGCTAACGGATATCGGCTACCTACAGAAGCAGAATGGGAATACGCAGCACGCGGAGGTACAAACTATACTGACTACTATACATACAGTGGTAGTAACACTACAGGAGATGTAGCATGGTACGTAGATAACTCTGGTAGTACAGCACATGCTGTAGGTACAAAAGCAGGAAACAAACTTGGCATTTACGACATGTCCGGCAACGTATGGGAGTGGTGTTGGGACTGGTATGGCAGTTATACTGCAACAGCACAAACAAATCCGACTGGGGCAGGCTCTTCCTCGGACCGTGTTCTTCGTGGCGGTAGTTGGATCATCAGTGCTTTTCACAGCCGAGTTGCCAATCGTGTCAACTACGCTCCCAGCGGCAGTAACTACTATCTGGGGTTTCGAGTGGTTCGTTCTTTTTAGTTTAAACTGCAAACGGCAATGTTTTTAAGCAAAAAAAAACACCCTCATGGCAGATAAAAGCCATGGGGTGTTAAATAAAAAAAAGTTTTTAAAATTTTATAAACTTACTATTAAATATTACAATAGTAGTTTTATAAAATTTTAAACGAATAATATATTGTATTTATTGTATAATCTATAGAAAAAATGAGTATGAAAGTAAAATTTTTTACAATTCCGGTAAATGACTTGGAAAAACAGACGCGCGAGTTGAATAGTTTTTTAACCGGCAACAAGATAGTAGAGTTTGAAAAACAGTTAGTAGAGTCTAACAAAAATTATGTATGGTGCATAAGCATCATTTATATAGAAGAGTTTGTACCGGGTGGTACCATAAGTAACAGTGTGGATTATAAAAAAGAGTTGTCCGAGTCAGAGTGGGAGAATTTTGAGAAGTTACGTCAGTTTCGCCGAGATATAGCCAAGGATGAGTCTTTACCTGCATATTCGGTATTTTTAGATAAAGAATTAGCGGAGATATCAAAATTGGAAGAAATAAGTATAGAAAAGATGAAGAAGATAAAAGGTATAGGTATAAAAAAAGTGGAAAAATATGGTGAACGTATAATTCAGATGCTCAGTGGTTCTGCATCTACCGAAAAAGTAAGCGCGAAACAGAAAAAAGCATAATACAATGAAACGACAAAATAATGTTTATGATGCGATTTTTGAACTTAAAAATTTATATCTTGCTTATTATAAAGCATCAAAATCAAAGCTCTCGAAGTTGGATGTGATAAGTTTTAAAAAGAATTTGATGGACAATTTAACCTATCTCATGAATATTTTTGTAAGCGAGGATTCAAAAGAAATTTCAGAGCTCATAGGAAATTATCATTATTTCACTATTTACGAGCCGAAGGAGCGTTTGATATGTGCGGCATCGTTTCCTGAGCGTGTTTTGCATCATGCCATAATAAATATTTGCGGACAAAATTTTGAAGACTATCAAATATTTGATAGTTATGCTACTCGTAAAAATAAAGGACAATATAAAGCAATAGACCGAGTTAAAAATTTTATACAACTTATATGCACTTCTAAAACTTCAGATAATACGGGTATATACTATGCAAAATTAGATGTTAGAAAATATTTTGACAGTATTGACCATACTATTCTTAAGAATTTATTACGGAGGCGCTTTAAAGATAAACAATTATTATCTTTGTTTGATAAAATAATAGACAGTTACAGTGTTCAAACTTTTCCAAAGTTAGAAACTTTAGAAAAGTTGCATAAAGGCATTCCGATTGGGAACCTTACAAGTCAATATTTTGCCAATTTTTATCTTGCGTATGCAGACCGTTATGCAAAACAAGTTTTAAAAATAAAATCTTATGTTCGTTATATGGATGATATAATAATTTTAGATAATGATAAAAATATTTTAAAAAATAATGTCCTAAAGTTAGAGCAATATATAGAAAAATCTTTATCTTTGCATTTGAAACCGAAAATAATAAATAGCGTAAAAAATGGGGTACCTTTTTTAGGATATCGTATCTTTAAGAACAAGATATTGCTTTTGCAAAAGAGCAAACAAAGGTTTTTGCGAAAATTAAAAAAGTATTATAAAAACTTGAATACAGGTAAGTGGACACAGTCGGACTTTAAGCGTCATATAATTCCGTTATATGCTTTTATAGAAAAAGCTGAGACTAAAAATTTTAAGAGGGTAATAATCAGAGACCTCGAACCGTGTTAATCGTGGCGGTAGTTGGAACAACAGTGCTAATAACAGCCGAGTTGCCAATCGTAACAACAACACTCCCAACAACAGTAACAACAATCTGGGGTTTCGAGTGGTTCGTTCTTTTTAGCTTAAAAACATTGCCGGATAGCAGTTTATAAACAGATTATTGTCCTGATTTTTTTATAAAAATCAAATATTTAATTAAGAACTTT
>DYQJ01000417.1 GCA_020719345.1 Draconibacterium orientale
TTTGCAGACTAAATAGAAGCGTTGCAGTTAAAATTTTTTTTGTTAAATTCATATATGTCCTCATAACTAAGGTAGGTTTAAGTCTTTACAAAAGCGCCAAAATGGCAAGAGTGTTGTTTTCTTATCTAATTCAATATGCTTGTTTCCGAGATGGACTTGGTAAAATTTAGGAATATCTGTTCTATTTTTAAAATACTCGATATGTGGAGATATATTTTTATCACCAGTCTTGCATTCAACGGCGAATATAGGTTTTTTGTTTTTTAATACAACAAAATCTATCTCTCGTTTATCAGTATCTCTTAAAAATCTAAGCTCCATTCGCTCGCCTTCTGTATCCTCTAAAAAATGACAATATTTAAGAAGATGATTTGCGACCATGTTTTCTAATCGTGGCCCAGTTTCAGCTATTACACTGTAGTCCCATAAATACAATTTTTGTTCTTTTTTTACGGCCCGTATTTTCGGTGCACCAAATGGCGGTATTCTGTATGTGTAATATATGTTATCTAGAATTTGTATCCAATTTTTAACCGTTGCATGGTGTACTTCCAGATCACCGGTTAAATTTTTAATAGATAGAGGTGAGCCAACTCTTTGTGGTAATTCATCTGCTAATGTTTCTATGTAGTTTATTTCTCTAACCCTCTCTAAATCGCGAACATCATCGTGAATAATGCGGTAGACTCGTTCTCTTTGCCAAAGTTTTAAATTTTTATCTGTTCCATTAAACAGAGGCTCAGGAAAGCCTCCAAACTTTAATAAATTTAAAGTGCTATTTTTATCAAAAGTTCCTAGCTCTCCGATGGTAAAGGGGTGAAGTCTAAGATATCTATATCTGCCAAGGAGTGAATCTCCGCCGCGCCTGTAATGATCTAATCTAGCAGAACCAGTTACTAAGAATCGATATTTATTTTTTTTTGTATCAAAAAACCCCTTTAGCAATGATCGCCAATTTTTATATTTATGTATTTCATCAAAACAAAGTGTTGTTGAGTCAATAGGAAGTCCACCGTCTTTAATTATTTTTTTTGATAATAGATCATCCCAATTAAGATAACCGCTATCTTCTATTGTTGGTGTATCTAGAAATTGTTGACATAGGGTTGTTTTACCAACTTGACGAGGACCACCAACAAAAACCATTCTTGTCTTTAGAAAATCCTCTATAGTTGTTGTCAAATATCTGTTAAATGTTGTCATTACTTATTTACACTATACTATCATTTACTCAT
>DYQJ01000236.1 GCA_020719345.1 Draconibacterium orientale
CTTCGGCGTTTTCCGGCATTATTTCTATCACTTTTTCATAATAGTTTTTTGCTAAGGAGTAACTTTTAAAATGATCTTTTTCTAAAAGATTAGCTAATTTATAATATGCTTCGGCGTTTTCCGGCATTATTTCTATCACTTTTTCATAATAGTTTTTTGCTAATGAGTAACTTTTAAAATAGTCTTTTTCTAAGAGATTAGCTAAATTATAATATGCTTCTACGTATTTAGGGTTTTCTTCTATCGCTCTTTCATAATATTTCTTTGCCGAGGAGTATTCTTTAAAATGATCTTTTTGTAAGAGAACGGCTAAATCATAATATATTTTTGCGTCTTTCGGATTTAGGGCTATCGCTTTTTCATAATTTTTTTTGGCGTTGTAGTAATCTTTATAATAATTTTCTGACAACAGAGCTGCTAAACCACAATATGATTCGGCGTCTTCCGGGTTTTCTGCTATCGCTTTTTCATAATATTTTCTGGCGGAGTAGTAGTCGTTAAAATAATTATTTTTTAGGAGAAGTGCTAATCTGAGATATGCAACAGTGAATTTCGGATTAACGTCTATCGCTTTTTCATAATATAATTTTGCGGTGTCGTAGTCTTTAAAATAATCTTTTGACAAAAGATTGGCTAAGTTATAATATGATTCGTGGTGATATGGAATCTCCGCTATCACTTTTTCATAATATAGTTTTGCGGTGTCGTAGTCTTTAAAATAATCATTTTGTAAAAGATTTGCTACTCCATAATATGCCTCTATGTCCTCCGGATTTTCAGTGATATATTTTTCATAATATTTTTTTGCGTTGTCGTAATCTTTAAAATAATCTTCTGCCAAAAGCGATGCTAAATTATTATACGTACTGGTGTCTGCCGGATTTACGGTTATCGCTTTTTCATAATATTGTTTTGCAGTGTTGTAATCTTTATAACGATCATATCTCAAAATATTAGCCAGATTATTACATGCAATAGATAAAAAATATTTGTCGTTATTGGCATCGTCATCGTCATATATTTTTATAAAATTTTCATAGTTTTCTTTTGATTTATTAAACAGATTTAATTCTTCATACCAGGTGCCCAAGACAAAATAGACGATAGAATAATTTTTATGTTGCTTGATAAAATTCTCTAACAAATCTACTTGTAGTTCCGGCAAATTAAAAATAGCGGCAAAGTCTTTATCTAAAGCTTTTTTCAAATACTCTATGCTCGTCTGCTCGTCTTTTTGGTCATGATACAGAGTAGCAATCTTAACATAAGTCTCTTCTATATTTAGACCATCATCGTTATATTGTTCTAATTGATGTACTTCTTTTAAAAGTTGTTGTAAGTTTTCCATATAATAATATATACTTTAAATGTTTATAATTTGAACTTTTATTCTTATCTAATTATTTTGTAATCAAAACTTAGGCAAAATTTTCGTTTATAATATAGTTTCAACTTTGGCAAAGTTTGTTAAAATTTTAAAATTAAAAGCTGCTTGTTATAGAAATCATTAGTCCATTAGTTGCTGGTACGGCTCTACAAACGCCGCCGACACAAACAATGCCTTCTCGCTGTTTTCCGTATCCTACTTGTATTCGGGTAGAGTTTTTAACATATCCAAATGCGGCATTGTAATAATGAATTTTGAGATTTTCGTTGTGATTTCCGTAATTGTACTGGTCGCTAATTGTGAAAAAGTAGTAAGGAGATATGGTATATTCTATCAGTGCCATCGCCCAGTTTCCCATATCTTGTGCGGTGTGCAGACTTTGGAGTTCCAAACGAATGGAATGTGAGTCGTTAATGTTGTAAGTCATGTCTAAAACGCCTACATCGGTGTGTACGTATTTTTTACAGGAGTGGTCGTATTTGCCGCGTGCTGTCAAATAGTTAAAATCTATGTGTTGATAGATGATATTAAATTTGAAATTTCGGCTGATTTTTTTCATTATTTCTACATTAAAATCTTGAAAGAACAGGTCTTCGCCGAGTTTAGTTATATCCGAGTTGTATCCTAAAGTCCCTTTCATATTTAGCGGGATAGTATCATTGATGACAGTTTTGTCAATGGCTTGTGAGCGCGAGAAGTTAATACTTATTCCGGTTCCGTATTTGCCGCCCATCAGGGTTTTCTTTTTTATTTTATAAGTTAATTCGGCTTGCATACCGGCTTCGCCTGCGGGTTGAGTTGCAAACGGATACATTGCTAAGAAACTATAAGTATGATTTTTGCTGATGTCCGGTAAATAGTTTATATTCAGGTCATTAAGAGTAGCTGTTCTGTCAGAACGGAAGCTCATATTATCTATTCTTTTTCCGGAGAGAAAGAAACCGAGTCCTTTGGTAGAGTACGTAAAATTGATTAATAACGCATTTCCGGGTTTGTAAATATATCCGTTGTCAAGCGAAGGGTCATTAATTTTGTATGCGTATTCGCAAGAGGCGCCAAATTTTCCGCTGTACAAATTTAGTCTGCCTGCGGCGGCAGATACATTTTCGGGTATCAGCAGTTTATACGACGTATCGGCATAATTAACATATTGAGTCTCCGTTTTTTGATATTTACTAACGATTCCTCCTCCCAGCGTTATTTGTGTAGAACTTTCTTGTAATTTCTTAAAGAGTTCATTTAAAGATATTTCCATATCCAATCCACGTACTAATCCTTTGTTTTGCACGAAGGCGAAGTTTTTAGAGTCTTGGGTGAAGCTGTATCGTTGTCGTCCTATCAGTCCTTTGATATAAACACCTTTGAAGATATTGAATTTTACTCTAACTCCTTCCATTGCATTGTCATACCCGATATTTTTATCTTCGTAAGTTCTAAATATCAGTCCATTACCAAACTGCTCGTAGAAGCTGCCTACCGTTGCTTCGAAACCGTCGAGGTTGTAACTAAAATAACGGTATGGGATTCCGTAACCGTTGTTCTTAGCATCAAACCCTTGAAGAGTATTAAAATATCCTTCGTAACGGATTCCGGCAGCAAAATTTCCTTGCACATAATTAATATTTGCATACGAATTAAGCAATATTTTTTCGGGAGCAGTTTCGGCGCCTATCAGTGTGTCTTTGCGATAGCTTTGCATATCTACTTGTAAGCTACCGGTTATTTGCGGGGAATCAGCGGTTTGCGTGAAACCTATTACGGGGAACAAGCATACCGCTATCCAAAATATCAGTCTTTTCATAGGTCAGTTCAGTATTATTCTTTGTCTATTGCTTCGCCTTTGGCAACTTTTTGTATTACTTCATACAGTTTTTTCTCGTCCCCTTCGTTAAAAGATGTGTGTTGCCACATGAGTTTTCCATTTTTATCAAACACAAAAGTATGCGGAATATTTATTACTCCCATTGCGCGCTTGAAGTCGCTATTGGCATCTAACAATACTTCAAACTCCCATGCTTTGCCGCTAACAAAAGGTGCGACTTTAGACATGCTTTTAGAGTCATCTACAGAGATGGCATAAATTTTAACCTTCGTTTCCTCTTGCCAATCCGAGTAATACTCGTCAATTGTCATCAACTCTTTGACACAAGGTTTGCACCAAGTAGCCCAAAAATCTATAACTATGGGTCCATCATTTTTTATCTCGGACGTGTTGAAATTCGCACCTGTTAATGTCTTAATATCTACCGCTTTGATGTCCGACTCGGTCTTTACTTCCGGTTCTTGAGCCAACATAACATTTACAAACAAAAACATGCCTACAAACAAAAAGATTTTTTTCATAATCTCTAATTTATTAAGTTATTAATTTATTTATTATTTCACATTGCAAATTTAAGTAAAACATGTTATTTATGCAAATAAAAATACAAAAATCATAAACTATATTAAGAATATATTTTTATTTTTTATTTTTGCGAAAAAAATTATATGAACGAGATAGAAATAACGGATGTTTTGAAACGATATTTTGGATACCAGAACTTTCGTCCTATGCAGAAAGAGATAATAATGAACGTCTTAAACAAAAAAGACTGTCTGGTGCTGATGCCCACTGGAGGCGGAAAATCTATCACTTTTCAAATACCGGCGATTTTGCAAGATGGAACAGCACTGGTAATTTCCCCACTCATAGCGCTGATGAAAGACCAGGTAGATGGACTCAAAGCAAATGGAGTTAAAGCTGAGTTCCTTAACAGCTCGCTTACGTCTGCCGAAATTACCAACATAGAGACTAAATTGCTCGGTGGAGAAATAAAAATATTATACATCTCCCCCGAAAAATTGATTAGTCAATATTTTACTAACTTTCTGCAAACGCTCAAAATAAGCTTAATAGCGATAGACGAAGCACATTGCATCTCGCGTTGGGGACATGATTTCCGCCCCGAATATACGCAATTAGATTTTTTGAAACGTTATTATCCGCAAATTCCTATAATTGCGCTAACAGCAACTGCCGATAAAATAACGGCACGAGATATTATTAAGCAATTACGACTCGTGGACGTGATACCTTTTATCTCATCTTTTGACCGACCTAATTTGTCGCTAAATGTTTTGCCCGGACAAAAAAAGATTGACAAAATTCTCGACTTTATTAAGACAAATAAAAATAAAGCCGGCATTATTTATTGTCTCGCCCGAAAAACTACGGAAGAGATGGCATCAAGACTCAAAGCCGAAGGATACAGCGCCGAGTTTTACCATGCCGGAATGCCTGCACAAAGACGTAACGAAGTGCAAACGCTTTTTATTAATGACAACATACAAATAATTTGTGCTACTATCGCATTCGGAATGGGAATAGATAAATCTAATATCTACTGGGTTATCCACTACAACATGCCTAAAAACTTAGAAAGCTACTATCAAGAAATTGGAAGAGCAGGAAGAGATGGCTCGCGTGCTGATACCTTAATGTTTTTTAGCTATCAGGATGTTGTCACATATAGAAGCTTTATTGCTGAATCACCTAATAACAGCGAAATTGAATATGCCAAGCTCCAAAGAATGCAAGAATTTGCCGAAGCACAAACTTGCCGAAGAAAAATATTGCTTAGCTATTTTGGTGAATACTTAGATAAAAACTGTGGAAATTGTGATGTCTGTAACAATCCGCCCGAACATTTAGATGGAACTATTATTGCACAGATGGCGCTATCGGCGATAGTAAGATTAGATGAAAAAGTGGCTATAAACATGTTGATAGACGTCCTGAGAGGAGCAAGAAAAACCGAACTCTTGCAAAAAGAATATAATAAAATTAAAACTTATGGAGTAGGCAAAAACATAAGCTTTAATGATTGGCAACAATATATATTACAACTTATTAATCAAGGATTTATTGAAATAGCTTTTGACCAAAACAACAGTTTAAAGATAACTGAAGCCGCGAACAGAGTCTTGAAAAAACAACTTAATGTCACCCTCGCAAAGCCGATATATAAAAATTTTGTTGACCTCAATCAGACAAAAGACAAAGAAGTATTAGCTAAAACAAAAATTGTCAACGACAGTCTGTTTGAGAGACTACGAATATTACGAAAAAATATAGCCGACAAAGACAATATCGCTGCATATCTGGTATTTACGGATGCCACTTTAGAACAGATGGTCATTTACAAACCTACCACAGAAGATAACCTTCTTAAAATAAGCGGAGTAGGAGCATTCAAACAAAAAAAATACGGCGAAATTTTCGTCAAAGAAATAAATATTTTTTTAAACAGCTAATTATGTAGATTTGACAACTTTTTAAAAGCTGTCAAATCTGACTTTAATAAAAAATAATAT
>DYQJ01000237.1 GCA_020719345.1 Draconibacterium orientale
GGTCTCATAGCCGAGTGGTTAGGCACCGGTCTGCAAAACCGTCTACAGCGGTTCGAATCCGCTTGAGACCTCTTTGTTGCAGTAAAACTAAATTCTTAAGCCCTATAAAATAGGGCTTTTTTGTTATCCCCCAATAATTACTCGCAAATACCATATTCATTTAAAAATTATTAAAATAATTACTATTATACCAATTTTAATGTAATTTTGTATATTCTTATAACAAATAAAACAAAAACCATGTGCAAAATAGATCCCAAAATAGATATAGCTTTTAAAAAGTTATTTGGCGTAGAAGGTAATAAAGATTTATTAATATCTTTAATTAATTCTATGCTATCTGCTAAAGACAAAGTTTCCGATATCGTCTTAAAAAATCCTTATAACTTGCCGGATTATCTAAGTGGCAAGCTGTCTATATTAGATATTAAAGCCGAAGATAAAAACGGCAGACGTTATAATGTAGAGATGCAGATTCTTGGTCACGATGATTATGGTCTGCGTACTTTATTTTATCTCGCAAAAGCATTTACCGAGCAAATAGGAAATGGCGGACAATATAGAAGTTTGAATAAAACAGTCGCAATAAACATAGTAGATTTCGACTTTTTTGAAGAAGACAAAGACGAAAGTACAGACAAATCTTATACTGAAGATAAGAAGATACAAAAAAAGAAAAAAGATGACAAAATAAAGATCTATCATCGCGAGATAGTGCTTATGGATGCCAAAACTCATGTACGATATCCGCAATTAGATTATTTCTCTATTCATTTTGTTGAATTACCAAACTATAAAGCGGAAAAACCAAAGACGATGCTCGAATGTTGGATGACTTTTTTAAATAAAGCCAGCGAATTTAATATAGACGAGTTATCAGAAGAACTAAAAACAGAAGAAATTATTAAAGCGCAGCAAGAACTTACAAAAATGAACTTCAACGAAAAAGAACGCGAACATTATGATAGACAACAGATATTGCTAATGGACGAACATGCAAGATTAGAAACGGCTAAAAATAAAGGCAAAATAGAGGGCAAAGTAGAGGGCAAAATAGAGGGCAAAATAGAAATAGCCAAAAAAATGATAAATAAAGGACTTGATAACGAAACAATTGCCGAATTTACAGATTTGGAGTTAACGCTAATAGAACAAATACGACAAGAATTATAGTTCAAAGCTATCAACGCAAAATTGCAAAGTCGCAAAGCTTTAAAATATTGGTTTAATTTGCTTTGCATCTCTGCGTCTTTGCGTGATAATTAATTTCCCACAAAAATCATTGAAGAACCTTTTTACTCTCTTATAATTGAGCAATACTTAAGGTGATTAAATATCGTTTATTTTTTTTTGAGAATTGCTGATTTTTATTCTTAAAAATAATTAATATATTAATAAAAATTTTATATTTGCAAAAAATTTCTAAATTGTGTTTTAATAGAAAATATACTAAAAATAAATATATGATGACGCTTAAAGAAATTCAAAATGAAATAGTTGAAGAATTTTCAATGTACGACCAATGGTTAGATAGATATGAATATCTTATAGAATTGGGTAAAAATACCCCGCAAATAGAAGAAAAATATAAAACAGACAAAAATATCATCACCGGCTGCCAATCGCGAGTCTGGTTACATTGCGAGATGATAGATAAAAAATTAAATTTTTCGGCAGACAGTGACGCCATAATAACTAAGGGAATAATCGCGCTACTGATAAGAGTATTAGACAATCGCAGTCCACAAGAAGTATTAGAGGCAGATTTGTTCTTTATTGAAAAAATCGGCTTGCAGTCAAATCTCTCGCCGACACGAGCCAATGGACTATCTGCTATGCTAAAACAGATGAAACTTTATGCAATGGCTTACAATGTTAAAATAAATCAATAATCATTTTTTGTTTTTTAATATGGAAAAAGAATATCTTAAAATAGAAGCAGAAATAATAGCTGCTTTAAGACAAGTTTATGACCCAGAGATACCGGTCAACATTTACGACTTAGGACTCATCTATAAAATAGATGTGGACAACTACAACAACGTAGAAATAGATATGACTCTCACTGCGCCTAATTGTCCTATCGCAGACCAAATCTTTGAAGATGTAAAAACTAAAATCTCTGAACTGCACTCTATTAAAAAAGTTAATATTAACTTAGTCTTCGACCCCCCATGGAGCAGTGAGATGATGAACGAAGAAGCTAAATTAGAATTGGGATTTTTATAATTATAAAATATTTGAAAAAATATATGTATAATAAAATAAAATTTTATCTTTGCACGCAAATAAATTTAATGTTAAAAATATCATGTCAAAAGTAATAGCTATTGCTAATCAAAAAGGCGGAGTTGGTAAAACTACTACCGCAATCAATCTAGGCGCAAGTTTAGCGGTCTTGGAGAAAAAAGTTCTATTAATAGATGCGGACCCGCAAGCAAATGCTACGTCTGGACTCGGATACGACCCAAAAAGCATTAATAAAACTATTTATGAGTGTTTAATCAGCGAGATAGACCCAAGAGAAGCTTTTCTCAAAACCGAAGTAGAACGACTTAGTATATTGCCCTCACACATACACCTCGTGGGAGCTGAAATAGAAATGTTAAATCTACCAGACCGCGAAAAGATTTTCAAACGGATAACAGAAAAGATAAAGCATGAGTTTGACTACGTACTAATAGACTGCTCACCATCATTAGGACTACTTACTTTAAATGCTCTTACTGCGGCAGACTCCGTACTAATACCCGTACAATGCGAATATTTTGCCCTCGAAGGGATAGGCAAACTTTTGAACACTATAAAAATGATACAAAGTAACTTAAATCAACAACTTACCATAGAAGGATTTTTACTCACCATGTACGACTCCAGACTACGACTTGCAAATCAAGTAGTAGAAGAGGTTAGACAACATTTTCAAACTATGGTATTCAATACATTGATATTACGAAATATCAAACTTAGCGAAGCACCAAGCTACGGAAAACCGGTTATCCTCTACGACGCAAAATCTACCGGCTCTATAAACTATTTGAATCTCGCAAAAGAACTAATTAAAAACAATCCGAACTGCTAAAACTCAAACAAGAATGATTAAAAAAAGTCCATTAGGAAGAGGTCTAAGCGCTTTAATAACCGATGCTAATTATGAAGTCAAAACAGTAGAGGAAGCAATATCGTCCGGCGCATTTGCTGAAATTGAAATTGATACCATAGAGGCAAATCCATATCAACCGCGTGTCAATTTTGATAACGAATTGCTTAACGAACTCACCGAATCTATTAAGCAATTAGGTGTGATACAACCTATTACGGTCAGACGAAAAGAAGATAATAAGTTCCAATTAATATCCGGAGAACGAAGACTGCGTGCCTCCAAAATAGCTGGAATTACAACAATACCGGCGTTTGTGAGAGCAGCAAACGACCAAGAAATGCTCGAACTCGCTCTCGTCGAAAACATACAACGAGAAGACCTAAACCCTGTAGAAATTGCAATTTCTTACAAAAGATTAATGGAAGAATGTAATCTTACACAAGATGCACTAGCTACAAGAACTGGAAAAGCGCGTTCCTCCGTTGCTAACTATCTCGGTATGCTCAATCTTCCTCCTGAAATACTTTCCGGAATAAGAGAAACTAAGATTTCCATGGGACACGCCAAAATTCTAAACGGAATAAAAGAAAAACAAGAACAGCTGAATACATATTATAAAATCCTTGCAGGAGGACTATCGGTAAGAGCAGTAGAAGAACTCGCTAATACGATAAATAAAAAGCCGGACAAGAAAACCAGAACTAAAAATGAACTACCTGATAATTACAATTATTTCAAAACATCCCTCACAAAAAAATTAAATACTAAGGTAGAATTGATACATCAAGCTTCTGGAAAAGGAAAAATTGTTATTAATTTCAAATCGGAAGAAGAATTTGAAAAACTCAACACTTTTTTTACCGAAATCCTAAAAAATGATATATATAATACTCCCTAAAATTAGGACAGTATGTTAAGGTGGGGAAAAGATTAATTTGCCCTATAAATAAAAGGAAAAATGTCAAAAGAGAGAAAACGGTTTAAAGCAGATTTCAAGGCAAAAGTAGCGATAGAAGCACTTAAAGAAATCAAAACAATCAATCTCAGTTAGCACAGGATTATGACCTGCTTCCTAATCAAATTTCGCTTTGGAAAAAAGAATTATCTACCCGAGCTGAAGAGATTTTTGGAGTTATTAAAGATAAGGAAAAAAATAAAACTGACGTACTCGTTCCAAAACTTTATCAGGAAATCGGGCAGTTAAAAGTAGAATTGGATTGGCTAAAAAAAAAAGTAGGTAATATGTATGAAATAATTTTCTAAATTCATTTGTGTATAATATGGTAAAATTAAACCACATAGGCACATAGACTCATAGAAAAATTAAGATTTTATAAACAACCCATTACTAATTAAATTCAAGTTTTCAGAATCACTTGCATTTTATAGTTTTGAAACAAATTAAGGTGTTGGGGATTGCTATTTTATTTTTTGTATTATTTCTTGTTGTTGTTGATAAAAAGGCGCATGCGCGAAATTTTGTTTAGATAATTCTATATTTTCTAATTTCTCATAAATTTCTCCTAATTTCACATAAGAGTTCTCCAAGTCATTTTTAATTTTTTCATCTATCTTATTTTGATTAATTAATTCCTTCATTATTTCGTTGAAACATTGGTAATTCTCTAATGCGAGTTCCAATTTTCCGAGTTCGGAATAAATATCTCCTAAGTAGTTGTAAGCGCTATATTCTTTGCTTGCTCTTTTTATAATTTGATTGTAAATATCTATTGCAAGTTCATATTTGTATTCATTTTTATATTTAATAGCCAATTCGTAGAGTTCGTGTATCGGTCTAGCTCTCAATAAAATTTTACCTGCATAGGTTTTAAGATTAGCATAAATAATATTATTAAAATCATTTATAAGTGTTGCAATATATTGGTAACGCGTAGTAAGTTCTATTCCGGAAGTAAATTCCATTCCAAAAAGCAGGTTTTCACAGGAAGAGATGCTGTAAGTATAATCTAATCGGGAGAGGTCAAAATAATCACCAGTGCCGGGTCTAAAATCGGCAAATTCGTAAATAGGTTCAAGGATTTTCTTAAATTCTTCTTTAAATTCATTTTTATATTTAGAAAAGAATTGTGAGCCGGTGTCAATTCTTGATAAAATAGGCAATATAAATGGTTTGCGGTAATTTGTCGTGTAAGGAGAATTTTGTATAGTTTTAGCCATTTGCATCAGTCCTTGAAAGTTTTGTTTATTTGGCGCCATTATAAGTACGTTCATATCAGCCATTTGTATGTTGCAAATGCCGGAATAGTCGTTTACTCCTGTTCTGCTGTCAATAAAAATATAGTCGTAATTAAGTTCTTTTAGTTTAATTTTCAAAAATTCAATATAAAAATTTCCTTTAAGTGTTGTATAAAAAGTGTCCCAGTCAAAAGTATTAACACGTTTATAATAATTGTCTATCAAATTTCCGGAGGCGATGAGATGTATGCACGCTTCCCCGTTTTGTCGTAGTTTCAAGATATAATCTTGAGTAAAAAACTTATTGTTTTTTTCTAATTCTTGGGTGTCAATTTTTTTATTTTCATGCGAATAAGCAACATAATCAATTGGTAGCGTATAAAAATAGTGACCAAAATTCAAATTTACTGATTTTTCATA
>DYQJ01000238.1 GCA_020719345.1 Draconibacterium orientale
GACTCGAACTCGCGACCCTAACCTTGGCAAGGTTATGCTCTACCAACTGAGCTACTTTCGCATTATCTTATGAACCTCGCAACTTTTGTGTTTCAATTGCGTTACAAAGGTAAAAACTTTTTTATTAGTACCAAAAAAAAAATGAACTTTTTTTATTTTTTTTTTTATTTTTGTGAAAAAAATTTTCTATTATGATAAAAATAAAAAATCTTAATTTGTACTTCGGTGATAATCAGATATTTAAAGATTTCTGTTTAGATGTTAAAAAAACTCAAAAAATAGCGATTACAGGAAAATCGGGGAGTGGAAAGACCAGCTTAATAAATATCTTACTCGGATTTGTGGAATTTAAAGCAGAAGAAATAACTGTGGACAACCAGATTTTATGTCCGGAGAACATAAAATCTATTCGTTCTAAAATGGCGTATCTGCCGCAGCAGGTAGATATTTATTTCGAAACAGTAGAAGAACTTTTTTATGCGCCATTTTTATTGAAACGAAATATTGATAAACGACCTTCGCAATATTTAGTGGATAAAACTTTTTCTGCACTCGGATTAGAAAAAGAAATTTTAACTAAAAAAATAAATCAAATCTCCGGCGGACAAAAACAACGAGTCGTGATGGCGTCTATCATCTTGTTAGACAAACAGATACTCTTACTTGACGAGCCGAGCTCGGCACTTGATGACCAGACAATAGAAAAGATATATGATTATATTTATGACAACGACAAAACTATACTAACGGTCACACATAATAAATTTATCATGGCGAAATCCGACCAAATAATAAGCTTGTAGATGTTTAGATTTGAGTTTAGATTTGACAACTTTTTAAAAGTTGTCAAATCTGATTTTTAATTTAGCATAGATGCAAAATTTTCAAATTGAGTAATTTCTATCTTAACTATTTCATCAATAAAATCAATCAAGTCGTTCTCTTTATTAGGTTTAGAGGCAATTATTTTTACCGTAGGTTTAAATTTGTCGCTGACAACAATATTTTCACTTTTGTCTCCTGGGTACAATAAGCATAATAGTTCAATTTTTTTGTATTCTTCTTCGGCGATACCGGTATTTAAGATGTATTTAAAAAAAGTATTGTTAAAAAAGTTATTTTTTATCGTCTCTAAATTAGAATATTTGGCATCAAAAATATAGTAATTCGTTTGGTTCTTGTTTATAAATTCTATTATATAGTCGGGTTTATAATAAGAGCCCTTAGTGCTGTCTATTCGTCTGAGTTTCACTGCATTTCCTTCGTTATGGCTGTAATATTTTTGTTCGTAGTACAAATTAATTTGCATTTCCGGATTAGAAAAGCTGATGATATTAATTATGTCATCGTCTCGGTTTGAGCGCATTGAGATAGAGTAGTTTTCTGTATTAAGTTTGTTTTTTAAGGTGTCAATTATCAGATATAAATTGTATATTTCATAAAGTTGACTTAGTTTTCGTATGTTCATCAGGTGATATTCACTAAATAAATTGTATTTAGAGTCCCACATTTGTTGAATTAATAGGTATGCTTTCTTGTAGTGAAATATATTTGAAAAGGCAGCTGTTAAGGTTGGCTTTTCAAATCTGGGGATAATATGTTTAAAAAACGACTTATAATTTAGGTACAATTTTTTTATTTTTGTTTCTATCACTTTTATTCGTTCTCTGAGTTTTAAGAAAGGGATTCTTTTGAGGTCTTTTATATCATAAAAAGCTTTGTTCTCTGAGTTTTCTTTTGTTTTGTCAATGTATTGATTAATTTCTATTTCTAAGAGGAATATTTTATGTAGAACATTTAAAAAGATGCCTAATATTATTTGGTTCTCGTATGTTTTTAGCGTGTTTATTTTGAGTTCGGTTTCTATTTTATCTATTAGTGCATAGTTGTTGTTTATCTTAATAGAATCGGGATTTGTATTATATCTCGGATTTGTGTTTAAACAGTCTAAGTTGTTTACTATCCAGTCTATTGAGTGCGTGGTTATATTTTTTTGTGAATAGTCCATTAATTTAAAATCCGAGAGTGTCATAGTGTGCGGATTTTTTTTGAAATAGGGTAACAAATTCTCAAATACTTCGTGGAATTTTTCCAGAAGATTTAAGAATTTAAACGAGGTTTCGTTTTTTCCATCTTTATTAAAATAGAGATTAAAAGTATTTTTAGAGACGAAGATGTTAAATAATTTTTCGTCTTTTTCCCATAGGTATATAAAAATGTCTTCTATTTCATTTAATTTTAATTTTTCTATTCGTATGTTGATGAGGATATTCTCATTATTTATAGTTAATGTAGAATATCCGAAGAAATCTTGGAAAAATCTATGCCGTTGCGACTTAATACTGTTCCTATAAACATCATACCAATTTCGTTCTATCGGAATGTCTTCGAGGAATATTTCTTTGTTTATTAGTGTCCCGTTATATTCAAATTCATATTCCCCTAATTCATTGACATTATATATTCCTTTTTCTTGTATAATTTCTATTTTGTTGTTATTATGAAAGTTATAGAGCTTAAACATACGAAAAAGTTAAGAAATAATTATAATTGTCTTCAAATACTCCTCCATCTTCGCCGCATTTTATTATTTGTTCGAGTATTTTTTCTGAAATGTCCATGTTTTTTGAGCTAAAAACATTAAGTAACTTGAGCAGATGCTGTTTTTGTTTTTCGCCTTGCGTATTTATTGTAGGCAGTAGCCGCTGTGCGACACAATAATCTAATGGTCTGGAGCTTTCTCGCATCAGGTTTTTTGCGATGTTGCAATATCTTTTTATGGCGATTTCCACTCGTGGACTTATAATTAATTTCAGGTCATAAAAAATTTGTTTTATTTCTTGATATATCTGACTTATTTCGTCATCTAATTCAAAATTAAATTTTCCTTCCGAAAAGTCTAATAGTTTAAAGAACTCAATACATTTTTGATACGAGATTGACAAATTTTCAGTGTTGTTAAAAGATATTTCATTGGTATTGATATATTTATTTAGCGGAATTTGTATTATATTTACGCGGTCGATAATTTTAGGAGAGAGACGCTCAGTAGTTGGGTCAAAATTAATTGTAGCAAGGAATCGTAAATTATTTGAATATTTGACCGTCTCTTTTCCACCTAAGTTGAGTTTTATCAATGAGTTATGTTGTACCACCGAGTCGGCGAGATTGTAAAATAGCGACCAGTAATGTTCAAGCGGACTGAGATTAGCTTCGTCCAGGATGACAAAGCTTAGTGGTGATTTAAGATATGTTCCTTTGTTTGCTTCGTGATCTAATTGTTTTAGGATGTCGTAAAATTCTGTGTTTGCCGGATTGAATTTATTTGTTAGTGGATTGAAAAACCCTATCAAATCTTTTTGTGATGTCCAACCTTTGCTGACGGCAATTTCTTTTGTTCGTTCTTTCGGGGTCAAAATATTGGTCAATATTCGAGCCAGCGAAGTTTTACCTGTTCCGGGTAGTCCGGCGAAGATAGTCATCTGATTTTGAAATATAGATATTAACAAATTATCAATAAAGTGATTGTCAAAGCTTCTTCCGTTGCTGTTAATCAATTCAATAACTTTATTTCTAAATGACTCGTATGTAGAAAATTCTTTCTCCGGACTTATTTCATAATTTCGGTAGTCTATTATTTGTTGGTCTTCGAAAGAAGCGATGTCTCTGCCGCTAAAAAAGTCAAAATATTTTTTATTTCTAAGGAGTTCAAACAGTTGCGTTTGTGCGTTTTTCTGTTCTTGCAGATTTTCTATTTTTAATTTGTTAATAATATTTTCGAGGTCTTTGATAGTATTATCTAAGTCGGCTTTGTCTTTCTCGCGGATTTCTATCTCGTATTTTATGCGGTTCAGGTGTGCCGAGAATATTATTTCTTCTTTAGATATTTCGGTGCTCAGATTATTTTTCTTATATTCTAATTCTTTAATCTCGTTCGCTATATTTGATTTTTGTTTTAAGAGTTGTTCTTCCTTAATTTCTTTTACGCTCTCCAATTCTATTTTATTTCTCTCCAAGTCATTTTTACAGTTTTCTATGTCTTGTACGATACTATTTTTATTTTCATTAAGCTTTTTCAAGTCGTTCTCTATTTCAAATCTTAGGTCTTTGTATCTTTCTATTTCTTTTTTGATTCCGGCAACCTCAGGGATGAGCTTAATAATTTCTATTTCGCTAAGGAAAAGTTCGCGTGTGTTTTTTATTATCTCTTTTAGTCTCAAATTCTTGTTTATTTGTAAATTAATAGGAGACAAATTAGTTATTTTATCTAAAATTTGTAAGATTTTAGAAGTTTCGGCTGCATTAAAAGCATCTTGGCTCTGATTTAAAATATTTTTAAAGTCGTTGAGCAGTTCTTTGTCGCTTTTAAACTCTAATTCTTTTAATAGTTCCAGATTATTGTAATGCGGTATATGAATCATTCGTTTAGTTAAATTCACTTCAAATTCTATGTAAGCGTCTTCGGTAATCAAATATTCGCCAAAAGTCTTGTAATTACTCTTCATGACCACAAAATATCCTTCGCTGTCTTTTTTGATGGCGATAAATGGTCCAATGATAGTATTTTTATGTTTGACGAAGAATGGCATATTATTTTCAAGATACAATTTGTCGCTGAGTAAAAAATCTTCTTCTATTTTTACTCGCGATTTTCCTTCGTCTGCTACTCCTTCAAATATTTCTATTATTTCATTTGGTTTACATGGGTACAAATTTGTGTGGAATGTTATACATTTAGGGAATGACGACCCTTCTACCCATCGGTCATTGCTTTTGATAAAACCAACGGAGATTTTAAATATTTGGCGGAGCGTAAATCTCTCCGAAATAGGTAGCATCTCGCGGTGATTGTTAGGTGTTGTATAAATTTTGCCCATCTCGTCGTGGTCAATATCCATCAGAACTTTATCTTTTTCGTAATAAAGAATAGGAATAATGTTTTTTTCGGGAAACTCGTCATCGCGAACAGCAAGGATAAATTTGTTCTCGTTAAATTTCTCATCGGGAAAGTCTAAGTAACTGTATTTTTCTTTTATATCTACAATTTTCATAATGATTTATTTTATTTCATTTAAAAAGCGAAAGATAAATATTTATTTTTACAAAAAAAATATTTTTATTAAAGATAACTAATTTTTTTATCTTTGCAAAAAAATATAAACTTGTAGCAAGAATAAGTGAGCTACAAAAAAAACGAGAAATTATGCAAGAGATTGATAATAAGATAAAAGAATTTATACAAGAGCATCATGTCATGACTTTATGCACATGCGCTGATTCGCACCCATATTGCTGTAATGCTTTTTATGCTTACTTAGCGGAAGAGAATATTCTGGTTTTTACTTCTGACAACAATACGCGACATGTTGCCGAAGCGAGAGCAAACAATAAAGTCTCAGCATCTATTGTGCTGGAAACTAATATTGTAGGTAAGATACAAGGACTGCAAATACTCGGAATAATGTTTGAGCCGGAGAACGAGTTAAAACATAAAGCAAATATAAAGTACTTAAAACGCTTTCCGTTTGCTGTTCTGATGAACACACAGCTTTGGTGTTTACAAATGACTTATCTCAAAATGACTGATAACCGCTTAGGATTTGGCAAAAAAATTATTCAAGAACTTTAATTCTGTGTTATGCGTTTTATTCCCATTTTGTTTCATCATAGGGAATTAAATAAGTATTAATCTCTATG